>NZ_UBIZ01000361.1:0-26158 GCF_900465275.1 Parafrankia sp. Ea1.12
GGGTGGATGAGGGGGACGGGGTGGGCATGGGCACTCCTCGGGTGAGGTGCTCCCGCCTTTGCCGATGGGGGCGCGCCATCCGTGGTGCGTTCGCCATGATGTCGCCATGACGGTGGAGACGGTCAGCCTGCGCCTCGGCCGCGGCGGGAACGGGGTCGGGAACGAGAACCGGGGCTGCGCGGACGCCCCTGGCGGCACCGTTCCGGTGAGCGTCGCGGCGCCCGCTTCGGCAGTGTCGCCGCGTGGCGGGGTCATCGTCATCCCCGACGCACGCGGAATCACGAACTATGTGCTCTCGGTGTGCGAGCAGCTGTGCGCCGAAGGCTGGCTCGCGCTGACGCCGCACCTCTACCACCGGGACGGCCTGACCGAGGTGCCGGTGGCCGAGGGTTCGTCGAAGATGCTGACGCTGACCGCGGCCGGCATCGCCGCCGACGTGGACGCCTGCCTGGAACACCTGGCCACGGTGGGGCTCCCGCCGTCCCGGGCCGCGATCATCGGGTTCTGCATGGGCGGCACGGCGGCGTTCCTCACCTCCGTGCGGCACCGCCTCGGCGCCGCGGTCTCCTTCTACGGCGGCGCGGTCAGCACCCCGTACTGGACGGGCGCCCCGCCGCTGCTGGACGTCGCGGACCAGCTGCGCACGCCGTGGCTGGGGCTGTACGGGGAGAACGACACCTGGGTCACGCCGGACGAGATCCGGTCGCTGCGCGCCGCTGCCGCACGGGCGCCGGTGCCGACCGAGCTGATCAGCTATCCAGGCGCCCAGCACGCCTTCCACACACCCGAGCGGCCCTCCACCCACAACCCGGTGGCCGCCCGCGACGCATGGGCCCGGATGCTCCGCTGGCTGGAAACCCACGTAGCCACAACCTGAGCCACGCCGCCGGCGCCCTGCCGGGGGTGCCGGGCGGTGGGGTCAGAGCGGTGGCGTCAGAGTGGTGGGGTCAGGCCGTCGAGGAGCTCGAGGGCGACGAGGTCGTCGTAGGTCTCGCGGCGGCGGATGAGATCCGCCCGGCCGCCGCGGACGAGAACCTCGGCCGGCCGGAGCTGGCTGTTGTAGTTACTCGTCATAGTCATTCCGTAGGCACCCGCACTGAAGATCGCGATGAGATCCCCGGAAACCATCGCCGGCAGGGCCCGGCCTTTTGCCAGATAGTCGCTCGACTCGCAGATCGGGCCGACCACGTCGTAGTCGACGAGGTCATCGATCGACTGCTGGTCCCGTGAGCGGGGAACGGTGCCGTTCACCGGAGTCACCGGCCACATGAAGTGGTAGCTGTCGTACATCGCCGCGCGGACTATATGGGTCATCCCGGCGTCGATCACGACGAGCTCGCGGTCGCCCGCGCGCTTGCGGTAACGGACGGTGGCGAGCAGGATGCCGGCGTTGGCCGCGATCGTCCGGCCCGGTTCGAAGACGACCTGCCCGCCGCGGTCGACGAAGCCCTGCAGCCGGGGGCAGATCGCCTCCGCGAAGTCGTCCCAGCCCGGGGCGCTGCCCTCGGTGTACTCGGCGGGGAAGCCGCCGCCCACGTTGAGGGTGGTGACGCTGTGCCCGTCGGCCTCGAGACCGGCGGTGAGCGCCAGGATGCGGTCGAGCGCCGTCGCGTAGACCCCCGGGTCGAAGATGGGGCTGCCGATGTGCACGTGGAAGCCCTCGGCGCGCAGGAATTCGTCGGTGGAGGCGGCCCGGAACAGCGCCGCGGCCCGTTCGATGTCGACCCCGAACTTGGCGCCGCGGATGGCGGTGGTGGTCCGGGCGGGGGTGCGCATGTCCGGCGCGATGTCGGGGTTCACCCGGATCGCCAGGCGCGGCCGGCGGTCCTCCTCGCGCGCGACGCGCGCCAGCAGCTCGACCTCGGCCTCGGACTCGACGTTGATGCAGCGGATGTCGTGGCGGACCGCGGCGCGCAGCTCGTCGACGGACTTGCCCACCCCGGCCAGCACGATCCGCTCCGGGTCGACCCCGGCGACCAGCGCGCGGTGCAGCTCCCCGCCACTCACCGTGTCGATGCCGGCGCCCTGCCCGGCGAGCAGCCGGAGCAGGTGAACATTGCTCAGCGCTTTCGCGGAGAAACAGATGAGCGGGTTGATCGACTCGAACGCCTTCGCGAACCGCACATAGTGATCGACGAGGGTCGCCGCAGAGTAGACATAGGTCGGCGTACCGAATTTTTCGGCCACCTCGCGTAGCTCTGTCTGCTCACACCACAACGTGCCGTCGCGATAGGAGAACTCGTCCATCTGCATCCTCACCGTGATGGCCAGCGCCAGCCTGCCCGGCCCTTATCACCGGTCTCGGTGGTAAAGGCTCATTGAAGGCTACGGTACAGACCGCTCGCTTCCCCCTCGTGGATCTGCCGGTAGTGCCTGTGGACCTTCCGGCAGCGCTCGGCGGGCTCCGGTGTGCCGCCGTCGATCCGGCGGCGGGCGGGCCGACGGCTGTCCGCCGCCGGCCCGTCGCCGGGTGTGGGACGCCCGGCGCGGGAGGCCGGGCGTCGGGGTCGGCTGCGCGACCGGCGTGTTCCCAAGGTCGAACTCGTGCTGAACGTGAGTTTTCCGGTGTTCGCCCGCTGCGCGAACAGTTCGTGACGCCGGCCCGGCTGCTTCGCCGGCGGGGGCGAAACGCCCTGGTAGGGCGATATGAAGAGGCGCGTGCAGTCCACGGGCGGCAGGTCCGGGGGACTCCGGACGGCGCAGGGGAGATCTCGTGGGGCAAGTGGGACGTTCGGATCGCCGTCGGCGGACTGCTCGGGCGTCGGCCGCGGTCGTGACCGCGGCCCCGGCGGAGCCGTCGCCCGCCGCGAAGTAGTCCCGCCGACAAGCGGGCCCGCCGCAAACCGGCAGACCACCGGCCAGCCGGGATTCATCGGCGGGCCATTGCGGCCACCTGACGTCCGATTCCGGCCGCGTGGGCGGCTGGAACTCCACAACAGAGCAGAAAGGGGTACCGATGTCGGGTACTGGGGGGAAGACCGCGGCGCGCAGAGCGACCCGCGTGTCGGCGGTCGTGGGTTCGGCGGTCATGGGCATCGCGCTGGCGGTGCCGTTCGCGGTCGCCGTCGGACCGGCGGTGTCGGCGGCGGCACCGGCGGTGTCCGCGGGCGGGGACGCGGCCAGGGGGGCCGGGCCGGCCGGATCGGCCGTGCCGACGGTGCTGTCCACCGCGACGCTGCCCGACATCCCGTTGGCCGACTTCTCCAACGGGCTGATCCGAGGATCGGTCGACACCGACCGCGGGGTCGACCTCGGCGGGATCGGCAGCGACCTGTTCCCGGCCGGCCGCCCGAACGAGTTCTGGACGATCACTGACCGGGGCCCGAACGGGCAGATCAAGATCGACGGCAAGAACCGGCGGACCTTCCCGGTGCCCGGCTTCGACCCGGCCATCGTGCGGGTCCGGGCCGACGGCTCGACGATCAAGGTGCTGGACGCGCTGCCGATCACCACCGCGCACGGCAGGCCGGTCACCGGGCTGTCGAACATCAACGGCTTCGACGAGACCCCGTACACCTGGGACGCTCAGACCCCGCTCCCGTTCAACCCGAACGGTCTGGACACCGAGGGCCTGATCCGCACCCGGTCCGGTGAGTTCTGGCTGGTGGACGAGTACAGCCCGTCGCTGCTGCGGGTGAGCGCGCGCGGCCAGGTCCTGGCCCGCTACATCCCCGCCGGCGTCAGTCTGACCGGGGCTGACTACCCGGTCGTCGCCTCGCTGCCGGGCGTCCTCGGCGGGCGCAAGATCAACCGTGGCTTCGAGGGCATCGCGCTGGCTCCGGACGGGCGCACGCTGTACCTCGCAGTGCAGAGCCCGCTGCAGCTGCCCGACGCCGACACCGGAAACGCCTCGCGCAACGTGCGGATCTTCCGGTTCGACACCGCCAGCCGCAAGGTGACCGGCGAGTACGTCTACCGCTTCGAGGACGTCGCCACCTTCGACCCGGACGCCGACGGTGACCCGTCCGAGATGAAGATCTCCTCGCTCGCCGCCGTGGACGGTAACACCCTGCTGGTCAACGAGCGGACCGACGCCGTCTCCCGGCTCTACAGCGTCGACCTGCGCCGGGCGACGAACATCCTCGGCAGCCGGTGGGACCGCACGGCGACCGCTCCGTCCCTCGAGTCGCTCGCCGACCCGGCGACGGCCGGCGTCACCGTGTTGCCGAAGCGTCTCGCTGTCGATCTCGAAGGTGTTGCGGGCATGCCGGACAAAATTGAGGGCATTGCGATCGTTGATCGACGGACGATCGCCGTCGCGAACGACAACGACTTCGGGCTCGGATCGTTCAACGAGGCCGGCCAGCTCGTGGATTCGGGTGTCGAGAGCAAGATTCTCCAGCTGCGGCTGAACCGACCGCTCGGCTGATTCCGGGCCTCGCCCGAGGCTCCGTTTCCGGGCCTGCTCCCAGCTCCGACCCGTTCGCCGCCCGTCGGTAGGTGGTCCTCGGCCGTAACACGCCGGCTACCTTTCATGCCCGACTGGCAGACGCTCCACCCGCTCCCACGGAAGCCTCTACGGTTCCACTATCCCAGTCGGGGGCGGGCGGCGACGAGGTCGGCGGCTCCTGGCGCCCCGCCCGTCGGCACACCTGCCCTGTGCGCCGGCGTGAATGCGGTAGATCCAGTACAGCGCAGGCCATCTAGCGAAACGGAGCGGTCATCGATGGGTGGAGAAGACGGCACCGTCTGCCCCCGGACAGGCGCGGCCACCGTGTCTGCGGCCGGCTCGGCCGAGGTCCTCACATCAACGCGATCCCAATGGGAGATGGCCGGCACTCTCCCGGGCTTCTCCGCTCGCCGCGGGTCCCGCGAATCATGAGCGGCCGGCACAGCGCCCGGCGCCGGGCCACCCGACGTCCCCACGTGCGCCGCGTCGACCGGGCCTACCGCGTCTACCGGGCCCACGTCGCCGACCGGGCATATCTCGCCGAGCGCGCGGACGTCGCCGACCGCAGGTCGGCGTTCCTCGCCACCACCGCGAGCCTGGCCGTGATCGTCGCCGCCTTCGGAATGCTGGGCCTGATGGCCCTCGGTACCGCGGCGTGACCGGCCCCCTGCCCGCGGGCCGGTGCGCCGGCGGCGTCGCGCCGCGGCGGCTGGAACGACCCAGGGAATCCCCCCGCCCGCGTCCGCGAATCCGGGCGAGCGTGCCGCTTACCCGCGGCTGCCTGATGCCGTCGGGGGTTCCCGCCCGACGTCGCGGGGGTGGTGCCCGCGAGATCTGAACCGTACTGCCCACGATCCAGCGGGGTGATGATCGGCGTAGTGCGGATCATCACCCCGCCGGGTGAGTGGCTCAGGCTTTGGCGGGCAGCTCGACCTCGTCCGGGAGGAGATCCGCGGCGTTCTTCGCCGCGATGCTCCGCACGGCGTCGACGTCCCGCGGGAGCACGTACCCGCCGTCGACCGTGCGGTCGAGCGCTCCCGTTCCTACGAGTAACCAGCCCGGGACCGCCGCACGGACTGTTTCCGGTGCGGGTGCGGGTGCGGGTGTCAGCGGGCGGCGCCGGTGTTCGCGGTGGGGACGGCTTCGTCGCGGGCGGCCACCATCGCGCCGCGGTTGACCTTCGTCGCCTCGCTGCGGGGGATGGCGTCCACCAGCTCGACCGTCTTGGGGACCTTGTAGGGGGCGAGCCGGCTCTTCGCGTAGCTGATGACCTCGCTCGCGGTGGGCGGCGCCGCGGGGTCGGCCGGTTCGATCACGGCGTGCACCCGGCGGCCCCACTCGGGGTCGCGCAGGCCGATGACCACGACGTCGGCGATCTTGGGATGGTCGATGAGTGCGGCCTCGACCTCGGCGGGGAAGACGTTGGCGCCGCCACTGATGATCATATCGACGCGGCGGTCCACCAGGTGGAGGTAGCCGTTGCCGTCGAGGTAGCCGAGGTCGCCGGCGCTCTGGAAACCGTCCGCGGTCCGGTGCAGCTTCGGGGCGGCGCCGAGATAGTGGGAGCTGGTGTCGGAGCCCGGTGTCCGCAGGTAGATCTCGCCGATCTCGCCGGTGGGCAGCTCCTTGTCGTCGGCGTCGAGGATGCGCACCTCGGTTCCCCGGATCCCGCGGCCCACGCTGCCCTGGTGCTCCATCCACTCGTCGCCGCGCAGCGCGGTGAGGCCGAGGCCCTCGGTCATGCCGTAGACCATGTGGATCTTCTCGGCGCCGACCAGGCCGGCCCAGCGGTGCACCAGCGACGGCGGCATCGGCGCCGCGCCCTGCGTGAACCACCGGATGCTCGACAGGTCACGCCCGTCCACGCCGGGCAGGTCGGCGATGCGTTGCAGCATCGTCGGCGTGGCGGTGAAGGTGGTGATCCGGTGGCGCTCGATGACGTCGACGACGCGGGCCGCGTCGAACTTCTCCATCACCACCAGGTGGTCGCCACCGAGCAGGTTGTAGAGCGTGGTCAGCCCGTTGGCGTGGTACATCGGGGCCAGCACGAGCACCGTCTGCGGGCGCGGTACGGGGCCCCAGCTCTCAGCGAGCGGCGTGGCCATCCGCGCGACGTAGACGGACGGCCGGTCACTCACGATGACCTTGGGTGTGCCGGTGGAGCCGCTGCTGCAGATGCCGTGGATCTGCGGCGAGGTCGCGTCGGGCAGGTCGGGCACGTCGAGGCGCTCGGTCGAGTCGATCCACGCGAGGTCCTCGCCGCCGAGATAGACCCGGGGTTCGATGACCTCCTTGAGCCGGCCCAGCTCCCACTCCGGCACGTCCCAGCGCACCGGTATCGGCACCGCGCCGAGCTTCCACGCCGCGAACACGGCCAGAACGAACTGCGGCGAGTTGCGCAGTCCGAGCCCGAGGTGCTCGCCGAAGCCCAGGCCGCGCTCGGCCAGCGCACCGGCGAGCTGGCTGGAGCGTCGGTCGAGCTCGCGCCAGGTGAAGGCGGGCTCCCCGCCGTCGAGCGCGATGTGGCGCAGGGCCAGATCGTCGGGGCGCTCGGCGGCTAACTGCCGGATGCGCCGAGCACTGCTGACCTGTTCTTCCACGGCATGCTCCTCTGACCGGTCCTGGCAGCGGCGTGTCACGGGGGGACGTCGGTGGGACGTCGGATGGGGAGAGCCCCCGGCGCGTTCGCCGGCCCGGGGCATGGCGGCGCGCTGAGAGAGTTCAGCTGGTTCACGCGGGGGGTCGGAGCGTCGCACGGAGACCGCCGGGGGCCGCTCGGGGCACCGGGCCATGGCTGTCTCAGGCACGGCATTTGGCGGGTGAATGCATGCTTGCAACCCAGATGTGCGAAGTCAACCTCTAGTTTTTCGACACCGATGGACTTCCCAAAGACGAGAGTGTCGTTCTACAGTGACGCCGGACACGGTGGCGACGGAGCCGGCGCGACGGAGATGGGGTGGCCGATGGAGGACAGCGCTTCGGAGGGCGCGTTCAAGGGCGTGCGGGTCGTCGAGCTCGCCCAGTGGGTCTTCGTGCCCGTGGCCGGCGCGCTCCTGGCTGACTGGGGCGCGGACGTCATCAGGGTCGAGCGCCCGGAGGGCGACCCGTACCGGGCGCTGGCGACCCAGGGGATCGGGACCGACGGCGGCGGGGTGAACCTCTCGGTCGCCCTGGCCAACCGGGGCAAGCGCTCGGTCGCGCTCGACCTGCGCGGCGAGCAGGGCAAGGCGATCCTCCACAAGATGCTGGAGACGGCGGACGTCTTCCTCACCAACTTCCGGCCGGGCGCGCTGCGCCGGCTGGGGCTCGACGCCGACGAGCTCACCCGCCGGTACCCCCGGTTGGTCTACGCCCGCGGGCACGGCTTCGGCGCCCGCGGGCCTGACGCCGACCATCCCGGCTACGACTCCTCGGCGTTCTGGGCCCGCGGCGGGATGGGGTACACGCTGACCCCCGAGGAGCGGGAGTACCCGATCAGCCAGCGGGGCGCGATGGGCGACCGCAACGGCGCGATGGCGCTGGCCTTCGGCATCGCCGCCGCCCTGCTGGGGCGCACCCGCACCGGGCGGGGCACGGTCGTCGACGTCTCCCTGCTCGCGACGGCCATGTGGACGCTGTCCTCCGACCTCCTCGTCGCGCTGACCGGGCAGGCCCCGCGCATCTCCAGCGGCCCCGGTGACGGCCCGAACCCGCTCGTGGGCGCCTACCGGACGAAGGACGGCCGGCACATCCAGCTGGTGTTCCTCGAGTCCGACCGCTACTGGGCGCCGTTCTGCGAGCTGATCGGGCGCGGTGACCTCGTCGCCGACCCGCGGTTCGCCGACCTGCGGGCCCGCGGCGAGAACCGGGTCGCCTGCCGGGCCGAGCTCGAGGCGGCGTTCGCGACCCGGACCTTCGAGGAGTGGAAGGACCTGCTCGCGGGCATCGACGCGCCGTGGGCCCCGGTGCAGTCCGTCCTGGAGCTGGTAGACGACCCGCAGGTGGTGGCGAACGGCTACGTCGGCGAGGTGCAGCTCGACGGCGGCGGCTCCTACCGATTACCAACTGTCCCCGTCCAGTTCGACTCCCAGCCCCCCGTGCCCCGGCGGGCCCCGGAGCACGGCGAGCACACCGAGTCCGTACTGCTCGAGCTCGGCTACACCTGGGAAGAGATAGCCGCCCTCACCGAGGCCGGAGCGATCCCGTGACGGCCGGCCCCGCGGCGGCGTCCGCACCGGCCGGCCCGGCGGCGGCGTCCGGCTCGGCGGCGGCGCCCGAGCCGACGCGGCCGGTACCGGCGCCGGACGAGCGTTCGGCGCCGTACTGGGCGGCCGCGGCGCGGCACGTCCTCACTGTCGCCCGCTGCGCCCGCTGCTCCACCTACGTCGTGCCGCCGGACCACACCTGCCCGCACTGCGGCAGCACCGATCCCGGGTTCGCCTTCGAGCCGGTGAGCGGCAGGGGCACCGTGCGCTCCTGGACCGTGGTCCGCCAGTCGTTCCTGCCCGGCTTCCGCGGCGAAGTGCCCTTCCTCCTCGTCGACGTCGAGCTCGCGGAACAGCCTGAGCTGCGCGTCATCGGCCGGCTCCTGGACGGCCCCGACACCACCCTGCGCATCGGCGCACCGGTGGCGGTGGCCTTCGAGGACGTCGCCGACGGCGTCTCCGTCCCCGCGTTCGCCCTGGCCGAGCCGAGCGCCACTGGCCCCGGCGAGGTGCGGTCGTGAGCGCGCGGCCGGGCTCCAAGGGCCGGGTGGCAATCGTCGGCTACGCGCACAGCGACGTCACCCGGCACGCGGGACGTCCGCTCGGCGCGCTCGCCGTCGACACGGCACGTGCGGCGATCGCCGACGCCGGTCTCACCGCCGGGCAGGTCGACGGGTTCGTCACCTCGGCGCTGTTCCCGACCGCCGGCGCGCACGCGGCCGAGGACGGGGTCAGCCTGGTCTCCGCCGACTGGCTGGCCCAGCGTCTCGGCGGCTCGCCGCGGTACGTGGCCGGCTTCCAGGGCATCGGCCAGATCCCCGGCTCGGTGGCGCTGGCGGTGAACGCCGTGGCGAGCGGCGCGGCCGACTACGTGGTGATGCACCGCGCGCTGCACAACCCGAAGGGGAGCTACCACGCCAACCCGATGCGGACCGCCGGCGGCGCGCAGCAGTGGACGGTGCCGCAGGGCTTCTTCGGCCCGCTGTCGATGATCGCCCTGCCCTACAACGAGTACCTCCAGCGTTACGGTGCCAGCCGGGAGACGACGGCGGCCGTGGTCGCCGAGGCGCGCAAGAACGGCGCGCGCATCCTGTGGTCGTACTGGCACGACCGGCCGCTGACGACCGAGGAGTACCTGGCCGCGCCGCTGCTGAGCGACCCGATCTGCCGCTACGACTGCGACATCCCGGTCGACGGCGTCGCCGCCTTCGTCTTCACCTCGGCCGAGCGGGCCCGTGACCTGCCGCACCGCCCGGTGTACGTCGCCGGCCAGGCCTCCTCGGCGCCTCCTCGGCGCCGCCTGCCGCTGCACTGGCCGCTCGACGACATCATGGCCGGCGGCACCGCGCTGGCGAAGCGACTGTGGGAACAGTCCGGGGTGAGCCCCGCGGACGTCGACCTGCCGCAGGTCTACGACGGCTTCTCGCCGTTCGTCTACTTCTGGCTCGAGGTCCTCGGCCTGTGCCCGGTCGGTGAGGCGCACCGCTTCGTGCTGGACGGCGGGATCGACAGCGACCGCCCCGGCGCGCTGCCGGCGCTCTCCGGCGGCGGGGCCCTGGGCAACGGGCGGATGCATGGCATCCCGCAGATGCTCGAGTGCTACCTGCAGCTCGCCGGCCGGGCCGGGGAGCGCCAGCGCGAACGGGCGACCGTGGGCGTCGCCTGCGCGTCCTCGCCGCACTTCGGTGGCGCGGTCGTCTACAGCACCGCGCCCCGCTGACCCTGGCCTGCTGGCCCGGCCTGCTGACCCCGGCCTGCCGCACCTGAACCAGTCACCCGACGCCCCGTGTGGGCATGTGCACCGAGAAGGGAACGAGCCCGTGGCAGCGATCATCGCGGAGCGCCGCTCGTACGTGGCCGGCACCTGGGTCGAGGGCGACGAGGTCTTCGCCGTCGAGAACCCGGCCGACGAGACCTCGGTGGCCGACGTGGCGGCCACCCCCCTGCCCGAGATCGAGCGCGCGATCACCGAGGCCCGCCGCTCCTTCGACGAGGGCGTGTGGGCGGACCGCCCGCCGGCCGAGCGGGCGAAGGTGCTGGGCGCGTTCCTCGACTACTTCCAGTCCGCGCGGGCCGAGCTCGTCGCCACCATGGTCGCCGAGGCGGGCCAGCCCACCGGGTTCGCCGAGCGGGCGCAGTTCGGCGCCGGCCTCGGCCTGGCCCGCGGCACCATCGACCTCTACCTGTCGATGTCGCACGAGGAGGCCAACCCGGTACCGCTGGACGACCTCGTCCGGGCCGGGGCGAGCCTGAGCTTCCGCCGGCACGAGCCCGTCGGCGTCGTCACCGCGATCACCCCCTACAACGGGGCGATCATCATGGCGATGCAGAAGATCATCCCAGCGCTGATCGCCGGGAACTCGGTGATCCTGCGGCCCAGCCCGCTCACCCCGCTGTCGTCGCTGGTCTTCGGCGCGGCGGCGGAGGCGGCCGGGCTGCCGCCGGGCGTGCTCAGCGTGGTGGTGGAGGCCGGCGCCGCCGGTGCCGAGCTGCTGACCACCCACCGGGCCGTCGACATGGTCTCGTTCACCGGCTCGACCGTGGTCGGCCGGCAGATCCTCGCCCAGGCCGCCCCGACGGTGAAGCGGGTCGCCCTCGAACTGGGCGGCAAGTCGGCCCAGATCTACCTGCCCGACGCCGTCGGGAGGGCCACCGCCGGGGCCGTCGCGGTCGTCGCCGCCACCGCCGGCCAGGCGTGCGTCGCCGCCACCCGGATGCTGGTGCCGCGCGAGCGCAAGGACGAGGTCCTCGACGCGGTGTCGCGAGCCTACGGCGCCCTCACCGTCGGCCCGCCCACAGACCCGTCGGCGAAGCTCGGGCCGGTCATCAGCGCCGGCCAGCGCGACCGGTGCGAGCGCTTCGTCCGGCTGGCCGAGGAGAACGGCGGGAAGGTCGTCACCGGCGGCGGGCGGCCCGCCGGGCTGGAGCGCGGCTACTACTTCGAGCCGACCGTGCTCGACCTCCCCGACAACGCCAACCCGGCGGCCCAGGAGGAGATCTTCGGGCCGGTGATCAGTGTCCTGGGCTACCGGGACCTCGACGACGCCGTGCGGATCGCCAACGACAGCGACTACGGGCTGTCCGGCCAGGTCTACGGCGCCGACGTCGCCGCGGCGGTGGGCGTCGCCCGCCGGCTGCGGACCGGGGCGGTCAACGTCAACACCGCCGTGTTCAGCGCCTACGCGCCGGGCGGCGGCTACAAGCACAGCGGCCTCGGCCGCGAGCGCGGGCCGGACGGCATCCGCGCCTTCCAGGAAGTCAAGCACCTCGCCATCGGCGAGCTCCGCTGAGCTCGCTCCCGGACCGGAGGGAACCACTGATGACGTCATCACTGCCGCTGGACTGGCTGATCTCCGTCGACGACCACGTCCTGGAGCCGCCGAACCTGTGGACCGACCGGCTCCCCGCCAAGGACCACGACCGGGCCCCCCACATGGTGATCGACGACAAGGGAATGGACTGCTGGGTCTACGACGGCAAGCGTTTCCCGAGCTCCGGGCTGAGCGCCGTCGCCGGCAAGGAGAAGGAGGAGTTCAGCCCCGAGCCCCTCTCCTACGCCGAGATGCGGCCCGGCTGTTACGACGCGCGGGCCCGCCTGGAGGACATGGACCGGGCCGGCATCCTGGCCTCGCTGTGCTTCCCGACGGTGACCCGGTTCTGCGGGCAGATGTTCTCCGAGGCGAGCGACCGCGAGTTCGGCCTGGTGTGCCTGAAGATCTACAACGACTGGATGATCGAGGAGTGGTGCGGCAGCGCTCCCGGCCGCTACATCCCGCTCACCCTCATCCCGCTGTGGGACCCGCAGCTCGCGGTGAAGGAGCTGGAGCGCTGCGCGGCGAAGGGGTCCACCACCTTCGCCTTCTCGGAGAACCCGGCCCCGCTGGGCCTGCCGACCATCCACGACCGCGACGGGTACTGGGAGCCGGTGATGGCTGCCGCGAACGACCTGGAGATGGTCGCGTCGATGCACGTCGGCTCCTCGTCGCAGGTGCCGAAGATCGCTCCCGACGCGCCGTTCATGGCGAACCTGACCTGGGGCGCGATGCGTACCTCGGGCGCCATGCTCTCCTGGCTGTTCAGCGGGATGTTCCAGCGGTACCCGAAGCTGAAGATCGCGCTCTCCGAGGGCGAGATCGGCTGGATGCCGTACTACCTGGAGCGCGCCGAGCAGGTGATCGACAAGCAGCGCCACTGGGTCAAGCGTGGTGTCCGCTTCAACGAGCACGCCGGGGCGGACGCCCTGGACCTGGACACCCTCGACATCCGCGCCAGCTTCCGTGAGCACGTGTTCGGCTGCTTCATCGACGACGCGCACGGCATCGCCAGCATCGACGAGATCGGCGAGGACAACATCATGTGCGAGACGGACTACCCGCACTCCGACTCGACCTGGCCGAACTGCATCGACGTCGTGAAGAACCGGATCGGCCACCTGTCGGAGGAGGTCCAGTACAAGATCCTGCGCGGCAACGCCGAGCGGCTGTACCGGTTCACGCCGGCCGAGCCGCCTGTGCTCGCGAAGGCCTGACATGGCAGGGCGGGCACCGCTCGCGGTCGTCGACCGCGAGCGGTGCATCGGCAGCGGCATGTGCGTGGACTACGCGCCGGGCACCTTCACCCAGGACGAGCAGGCCAAGGCGGTCGTCCTCGCCGAGGCCGACGACCCGGCCGACGTGGTGGGCATCGCCGTCGAGTCGTGCCCGACCGGCGCGCTGCGCCTGGCGCACGACGCGGGCCTGGCGCAGGACACAGGCCTGGCGCAGGACGGAACAGGAGCGTGACGAGCATGATGCTCGACGGCAAGATCGCCGTGGTGATGGGTGCCGGCTCAGGGGTCGGCCGCGCCTCGGCACTGCGGTTCGCCGAGGAGGGCGCCCGGGTGCTGTGCGCCGACATCCGGCCCGAGGGGATCAAGGAGACGGCGGCCGCGATCGAGGCGGCCGGCGGCACCGCGGCGGCAGCCGAGTGCGACGTCTCGAAGGAGGCCGACGTGGCCGCCGCGATCGAGGCGGCCGTGGCGCAGTTCGGCCGGATCGACATCGTCTTCAACAACGTCGGCGTCCCGACCCCGCGGCTGGGCGCGAAGCTGGAGGACCACACCGCCGAGGATTTCCAGCGGCTGGTCGCGGTCAACTTCGGGGGCGTGTTCAACGGCTGCAAGCAGGCCGTCCTGCAGTTCAAGCGGCAGGGCGGGGGCGGGGCGATCCTCAACACCGGGTCGGTCGCCGGCCTCGTCGCCTGGGGCGGCTCCGTCTACGGCGCCACCAAGGGCGCGGTGCACCAGCTGACCCGCGCGGTGGCCATCGAGGGCGCGCCGTTCGGCATCCGGGCGAACGCGATCTGCCCGGCCGGGATGCCGCACACCAACTTCATGGCCGCCGGCGGGCTCACCATCTCGGGGGACGCCCGGGAGAAAATGGTGGAGAACGTCGGGGCCACCCATCCGCTCGGCCGCCCGATCACGGCCGAGGACTGCGCCGAGGCCGCCGTCTACCTGGTCTCCGACCGCGCGCTCAACATCACCGGTGTGCTGCTGCCGGTCGACGGCGGATACGTGGCCAGGTGACCCGATGAGCACGACGGCCACTCTCGACCGCGAGCGGGTCCGGCAGCTGTTCGACCTGCGCAGCAGCTACAACGTGCACATGGGCGGCGGCTACCGGGAGGACCCGTACCCGGTCTGGCACCGGCTGCGCGAGCAGGCCCCGGTGCACCCGGGGATCGTCCACGAGCTGACCGGCTTCGACGGCCCGGCGATGTTCTCCGGTCTGCCGTACCCCGACCGCCCGCACTTCTCCGCCTTCAGCTACGCCGCGTGCGACGCCGCCTACCGCGATCCCGAGGTGTTCGCGTCGGCGGCCGGGCCGGTGGATCCCAACAACGGCCCGTACGGCGCGACGAACAGCATGCTGTCGATGGGCGGGAGGCAGCACCGCCGGTACCGGGGGCTCGTACAGCCCTCGTTCGTGCCGGGCAAGGCGAAATGGTGGATCAGCAACTGGATCGAGGAGACCGTCGACCTGCTCGTCGACGGGTTCGTCGACGCGGGGCGGGCCGAGCTGAACGTGGACTTCTGCGCGGCCATCCCGGTGCTCACGATCACCAGCAGCTTCGGCGTGCCCGTCGACCAGGCGCTCGACATCCGTGCCGCGCTGACCAGGCCCGACGAGATCGTGCGGATGCTCGAGCCGATCGTCGCCGCCCGGCGTGCGGACCCGCAGGACGACCTGATCAGCATCCTCGTGCAGGCCGAGATGACCGACGAGAACGGGGTCACGCACCGGCTCACCGACGCCGAGATCCACTCCTTCTCGGTGCTGCTGCTGACCGCCGGCTCCGGCACCACCTGGAAGCAGATGGGCATCACGCTCACCGCGCTGCTGCAGCACCCCGAGGCGCTGGCCGCGGTGCGCGCCGACCGCTCGCTGCTCCGGCCGGCGATCGAGGAGTCGCTGCGGTGGTCACCCACCGACCCGATGTTCTCCCGCTGGGTGACCGAGGACGTCGACTTCTTCGGCGTGCACATGCCGGCCGGGTCGGTGCTGCACCTGTGCATCGGCGCGGCCAACCGCGACCCGGCCCGCTGGGACCGCCCGGACGAGTACGACATCACCCGCGCCCTGCGGCCGTCCTTCGCCTTCGGCGGGGGCGCCCACGTCTGCCTGGGCATGCACGTGGCCCGCGCCGAGATGCGGGTCGGGATCGGGGCGCTGCTCGACCGGCTCCCCGACCTGCGCCTCGACCCCGACCGCGAGGCACCCCGCTTCATCGGCATGTACGAGCGAGGCGCGACCGAGATCCCCGTCGTCTTCGGGTGACCCCGAGACCTCGGGGGTGAGGAGACATCCCATGAGCGAGACCGGCTACACCGCCCCGGACCTGAGTCTGCGCGGGGCCGAGCACATCGCGCGTTACCGGGAGACCGACGGTGAGGTCGGCTACCTCTGGAACGGTGTGCCGACCCTGCTGCTGACCACGGTCGGCCGGCAGTCAGGCGAGAAGCGCACCTCCGCCCTGATCTTCGCGCGGGACGGGGACGACTACCTCGTCGTGGCGTCCACCGGCGGAGCGCCGAAACACCCGGCCTGGTACTGGAACCTGACGGCGCATCCCGAGGCCGAGATCCAGGTCCGTGGCCTGCACCTGCCGGTGGTGGGCCGGACGGCGTCCGAGGACGAGAAGCCTCGGCTCTGGAAGATCGTGACCGCGAGCTGGCCCAACTACGACGTGTACCAGACCCGCACGGACCGGGTCATCCCGGTCGTCGTCCTCACCCCGTCCTGAGAAGCCGGCCTGCTGCCGCGATCGCGATGAAAGGAGCAGTACGGATGAGCGTCGCACCGGTCTTCTCCAAGGGCCGCGACCTCGACGCCACGGTCGAGGTCCTGCGCCCGTGGCTCGCGGCCCGATTAGGCGTCGACGACGTCACGCTGGGCGAGCTGACCTATCCGACCGGGGCCGGGGTCTCCAACGAGACGATCCTGCTCGAAGCCCGCTCGGCGGGCCGCGTCGACGACCTGGTCCTGCGGATCGGGCCCAGGCCCGAACACCAGATGTTCCTCGACCCCCGGTTCCGGATGCAGTACGACCTGCTGGCCGCCCTGCGCCGCAACGGCTCGGTGCGCGTCCCGGAGACGCTGTGGTTCGAGGACGACGCCGCGCTGCTCGGGCAGCCGTTCTTCGTGATGCGCCGGATGCGCGGCCGGGTGCCGGTCAGCATGCCGGTCTACAACAAGACGGGGTGGCTGACGGAGGCGACACCCGCCCAGCGGCGGACCCTGTGGGAGAGCGCGATGCGCCAGTTCGCCGCCATCCACATGATGCCTGTGGACGAGGTGGGCTTCGTCGACCTCGCCGAGCTGGGCAGCACCGGCCCCGAGCAGCAGCTCACCTACTGGAACCGCTTCGCGGCGTGGGCGCTCGAGGACGAGGTGCCCGATGCCGTGCGCACCCTGTTCGAGTGGCTGGCCGCGAACCGGCCCGCCGAGCCCGTGCCGGGCCTGTCCTGGGGCGACGCCCGGATCGGCAACATGATGTTCGGCGACGACTTCGAGGTCGTCGGCGTCATGGACTGGGAACAGGCGTCGCTGGCCGGCCCGATGGCCGATCTCGGCTGGTGGCTGCACTTCGACGAGATCCACAGCTCCTTCCAGGGCGTGCCGCGCCTCGACGGCCTCGGCACCCGGCAGGAGACCATCGACCTCTGGGAGGAGCTGACCGGCCGGCGGGTCGAGAACCTGCTCTGGCACGAGGTCTTCGCCTGCGTCAAAACGGCCCTGCTCGGCCTGCACACCCGTCGGTCGATGCGGCTCCCGCTGGCGGGCAGGTCGGAGCGCGGCCCCTACCTGGAACGCGCCTACCGCCTGCTCGACCTCGACCCGGAGGAACTGTCATGAGCATCCCGGGCGGCCCCGCGCCATGGGACGAGGAGGTCGTGCGATCGCCCGAGTGGCTCACCGCGGTACTGGGTGAGTCGTGGCCCGGGGCGGTCGTCACCGGCACGACGGTGACGCAGCGGCTGCAGACCGTCGCGACGAAGGTGCGCTTCCAGGTCGAGTACGCGCAGGCGGTCGACGGCGCGCCGGCGGCGCTGTGCGCCAAGGGGTACTTCAACCCCGCCGTGCGCGGGCGAGGCACCCGCGTCGAGGCCGACTTCTACCGGCAGTGGGCCTCCACCCTGCCGGTGCGGACCCCGCCGTGCGTGCACGCCGCGGTCGACGAGGAGACGAACCACGCGCTCGTCCTGATGGAGGACCTGGTCGAGGCCGGTGCCACCTTCCTCGACCCGCTCGTGGGCTACGACGCCGAACAGGCCACCGGCACGCTCGACCAGCTCGCGGCGCTGCACGCGGCGACCTGGCAGGACAAGGGCGAGCTGACGGCCGCGTTCCCGCCCCGGCTCGCGTCGCTCGCCCGGGTCCTGGCGCCCGAGCAGCTCCAGAGCCAGCTCGACGACGGCCGGGTGCCGGCGGTGCCGGATGACGTCCGCCGCGCGGACCGGCTGCTGGCGGCGATGGGCAGACTGGCCGGGATCAGTGACCAGCCGCGCTGTCTCGTCCACGGAGACCTGCACACCGGCAACGTCTACGAGCTGGCCGACGGTTCCCCGGGGCTCATCGACTGGCAGGTCGCCCAGCACGGCGTGTGGGCGTTGGACGTCGGCTACCACCTGGCGGCGGTCCTGGACCCCGATGAGCGGGCCCGCTCGGAGCGTGACCTGCTCGACCACTACCTCGGCCGGCTGGCCGCACACGGCGTCACCCCGCCCGCGCGCGACGACGCCTGGTGGGCGTACCGGGCTCACCTGCCGTACGGCTTCTACCTGTGGGCGATCACCCGGGCGGTGGACCGCCCGATCGTCGAGCACCTGACCGCCCGACTCGGCCTCGCCGTGGCCCAGCACGGGAGCCTGGACCTGCTCGGAGTCTGACAGCCGCCCGTCTCCGGCGCCCACCCGTGGCTGCTGGAGACGGGCGTGCCCGCGTTCGGGGCCGGGCTGTGGGGCTGGTGTCTACCGCGCGGCCTGTGGCAGCGGTCGCTTCCGCGCGGCCGCGGGAGCCTGCTGCGGCAGGACAGTCTGAACGGCGGGAGTCGCCGATTCCGGCGGCGGATGCGTCCGGGCCGGCTCGGCGGGCTGCTCCGCCTCCGGGCTGCCGCCGAGGGCTGCCAGGCAGAAGGACCACAGGTAGTCGCCGATCGACTCGGCCGTCTCGTCCGTTCTGGCGAACGCATAGTGGTGGTAGACGGAGGTCACCAGTCGGGCGACCACCGTGGCGTCGCGCTCGATGTGCCGCGGGGCGAGCAGGCCGGCCTCCTGCGCCGCGGTCAGCTCACGAGCGACCAGGTCGGCGAACGGCCGGGTCGCGTGCGCCAGCTCCTCCGGGTACAGCTGGTGCAGGCGCCAGTGCTCGGTGGGGATGAACCGGGCCCCGGCACCCTCCCAGCCCGGCGCGTTCAGCGACGACACCGCGGACCGCACGTAGTGGCGCAGCCGGGCGACCGGGCCCGGCAGGTGCTGCGCGGACGCCTCGTAGCGCGCGGTCTGGTTGGCGATGATGTCCTCGATGACGGCCAGCAGCAGCTGATCCTTGCCGGTGAAATGCCGGTAGAAGGTCTGCGTCGCGATGCCGGCTTCCTTCACGAGCTCCTGCGTCGTGAAGCGGGCGCCGTTGAGCAGGATGAGCCGCTCGGCGGCCTCGACGATGACCTTCGCCTGCCGCATGCTGCGCGATCTCGAACGCTGGACCGACGGCGAGCGGTCGGCGGCGCGTTCGGCCCAGGACACTCTCCGACGTTACCAGTGTCGGCGTTCACACCGTTCGTCCCCGAGGGATCTCCGTGCGCACCGCACCTGTATTCCCGCCCGCCCGGTCCGCCCCTGTCGCGACCGGACCGCAGCCGGAGCGCGACCGACCACGACCGGGCCGGACTCGGGGCCATGGTGGCGCAGGTCACACCGGTATTCGTCGTTTGTGTGGGCTTGGCCGGGTGACTAAGACTGTCTTCTGGAAAGTGCCAGTGGACGCCGTGCCTGTGAACGCGACGAGGAGATCTACGACAGTGGCCGAATTATACTGGGATCCCTTCGACGAGGTGATCGACGTCAATCCGTACCCGCTCTGGAAGCGGATGCGTGACGAGGAGCCCGTCTACCGCAACGACAAGTTCGACTTCTACGTGCTTTCCCGGCACGCCGACATCGACGCCGCCCACGTCAACGCGGACACCTACAGCTCCGCGCACGGCACGATCCTGGAGATCATGACGCCGGAGCCGATGCCGCCCGGCTTCATGATTTTCACGGATGCCCCGGCCCACCACCTGCTGCGGTCGCTGGTGTCCCGCGCCTTCACCCCGCGCCGGATCGCCGCGCTCGAGGAGCACATCCGCGTCCTGTGCGCGGAGATGCTCGACCCGCAGATCGGCGCGGGCGGGTTCGACTACATCAGTGACTTCGCCGCGCAGCTCCCCTCGAAGGTGATCTCCCAGCTGATCGGGGTCGACCCGGCAGACCGGGAGGAGGTCCGCAGGACCATCGACCTGACCTTCCACATCGAGGAGGGCGTCGGGATGGTCAACGAGACCTCCCACGCCGCCACGATCAAGCTGCGCACCTACTTCGCCGGGCTGATCGAGGACCGCCGCAGGTCGCCGCGTGACGACATGATCACCGGTCTCGCCGAGGCCGAGGTCACCGACGGGAACGGCGAGCGCCGCAGGCTGACCACGCCGGAGGCGGCGTCGGTCACGAACGAGATCGTCAGCGCCGGGACGGAGACCGTCGCCCGGCTGCTCGGCTGGGCGTGTGTGCTGCTCGAGGCCCATCCCGACCAGCGGGCCGAGCTGGCCGCCGACCCGTCGCTGTTGTCGAACGCCGTCGAGGAGACGTTGCGGTACGAGGCGCCGTCCCCGGTGCAGGGCCGCATGCTCAAGAACGACGTCGAGCTGCACGGGACGACGATCCCGACGGGCGCGAAGGTTCTGCTGCTCACCGGATCGGCCGGCCGGGACGGGCGCAAGTACACCGACCCGGACCGTTACGACATCCACCGTAAGTTCGACGGCCACGTGGCGTTCGGCCGCGGCGCCCACTTCTGCCTGGGCGCGGCGCTGGCCCGGATGGAGGGCCGGATCGGGATCGAGGAGACCCTGCGCCGCTTCCCGAACTACCAGGTCGACCACGACAGCGCGGTGCGGCTGCACACCAGCACCGTGCGCGGGTACGAGCACCTGCCGCTCGTCGTCTGAGCGTCGTCCCGGTCCGGGAGGCCACGTCAGGGATCCTCCCGGACCGGGGTGGAGCCGGCGGGCTCAGGTGACGGGCTCAGGCGGGTGGTGGCGGCGGCTGGCTGAAGCCGGCGATGAGAGCGGTGATGTCCTCGGTGACGACGTCGGCGAACGACCGCGGCGCGTAAGCGCCGGCCGCCCAGTGGCGGGCGCCCTCGCTGACCAGCGACTGCGCCAGCCGAGCCAGCCGCGCCGCGTCGACGTGACCGGGCAGCGCGCCGTCCGCCACCGCGCGGTCGAACAGGTCACCGAAGATCAGCGGGGCCGGCTCCGGGGGCACCTCGCCGGCCAGCGCCCGGTGCTCGTGTCGGTAGCTCTCGAGGATGGTCTCGATGATCAGCTCGGGCGGGTTGCGCCGCATCGACCGCTCGAGGCCGCCCAGCGTCGCCGCGACGACGGCGGTGACGTCGTACGGCCCGCGCAGCAGCTCGTGCGCGGTGCGGCGGGCGCCGCGGGTGGAGAGCACACCGATCTCAAGGAGGACGTCCTCCTTGCGCGGGAAGTAGAAGTAGAACAGCCCCTTGGAGACCCCGGCCGCCCGGCAGATGTCGGCGACCGTGGTCGCCGTGTAGCCGTTCGCGCGCCACAGCGCCACAGCCGCCTGCACCAGGGCACGTTTCGTCTCGTGCGAGCGCGCCTGCTGGTAGGAGGCCCGGCGCTGACTGCGGTCAGCGCCCGTGCCGGCTGCTCCGGTGGGCACAGATCAATTCTACCGGCCCAGTTCCAGCGGCGATGAGAACAGATGAGAACAGTTGACGCATTTCCGCCGGCACGGCTAGCGTTCCCCCGCGTCGCGGGACTGGCCGCTGTTGCGGAGCTCGGTCCCGGTCAACCCAAGCCCGCGGGTCCGGCCGGAGCCGCGTCAGACCCGAGGAGCGGACCGTGACCACCTCGCCCACCACCCCGCCCACCGCCGTCAACCCGGACGTCCTGCCCGGCGTTGCGCGCCAGATCGGCTACATCGTCCGCGACCTCGACGAGGCGATCGCCTCCTGGCTGAGCCTGGGCGTCGGCCCCTGGTACGTGCTGCGGGAGCACCCGCAGGCGGGGCTCTTCCGCGGCAAGGACTGCGAGGTGACCATGTCGGTCGCCTTCTCCAACACCGGCGACATGCAGGTCGAGCTGATCCAGCAGCACGGTGACGCGCCCAGCATCTACACCGAGTTCCTCGAGTCCGGGAAGGAGGGCTTCCACCAGCTCGCCTGGTGGGCCCCGGACTTCGACGCCACCATGAGCTCGATCGAGGCCGCGGGCTGGCCGATCGTCTGGACCGGCGGCGGTGACGGCGCGACCCGTTACGCCTACTTCGAGCCGCCCGCCGGCCCGGCCACCATCATCGAGATCATGGAGCTGAACCCGGCCACGGAGGGCATGGCCAAGTTCGTCCGCGCCGCCACCGAGGGCTGGGACGGCACCGACCCCGTCCGCACCCTCGGCGTCTGAACACATCCCGAGTGGGAGATCATCGTCCCGGTGCGGCGATCTCCCACTGGCTGTGGTGAGGGTGGTGCCCGGGGTCCGAACTGTCCCGAGCGGGAGATCACTTCACCAGGGTGGCGATCTTCCGCTGGGCCGCGGTGAGGGTGGTGCCGGGGTCGGCTCCTGTCATGATTGCGACCACCTCGTCGTTCAGCGCGTCGTGGACCTCGCCGCCGCGCTCACCGCCCCAGGTCGGCGCCTGGACGAGATCCGGAATCAGCGCGTCGAACTGGGTCAGCTCCGGGAACTCCCGGTAGAACGGCGCGAGCTGCCTGCGGGCCTCGGTGTCGACCGGCAGGAAGCTGAACGCCTCGGTGCCGGCGGCGATCACGTCCGGGGCGAGCAGCGCGACGACCAGCTCGGTGGCCATCTCCCGCTGGCAGCGGTCCGTCGACAGTACGGACAGCCCGTTGCCGCCCGCGACGGGGTGCTGAGTGCCCCCGGGCAGGGTCGGGAACGGGGCGACACCCACCTTGAAGCCCTGCGCGCCCTGATCATGGACGTAGCGGAGCCCCGCGGCCAGCGACGGCAGGGTGACCGCGCTGATCGCCGTCTCTTGCCGGATGCCGAAGCGCAACAGGCCCTGCGTGGTCGGGTCGCTCGACTGTGTTCCGTAGGTGCCCACCTTGGCCAGGAACGCGGCGGCCTCGCGGACGGCCGGGCTGGTCAGGTCGGGCTGGCCGTCCGCCTTCATCGCGGGGGTGTTCTTCGAGCTGGCCAGCGTGGTCAGGTACCACTGGGCGAACCCGCCCGTCGGCAGGTCGATCGGCTGGATCTGCTGACCGGAGTTCCTGATCCGCTCGGCCGCGGCGAGCACCCCCGTGGTCGTGCCCAGCGTCTTCGGGTCGACCCCGGCCTTCGCCAGGACGTCCGCGTTGTAGACGAGTGCGAGCGTGGACACCTGCTGCGGCACCGCGACGAGCCGGCCGCCGTACTCGCCGAGCGGCAGGAACCGCTGGTCGTAGGACGCCCGCAGCAACCGGGGTGACAGCGGCTGCGCGCCGAGCTTGTCGGCGAAGGTCGGCAGCAGGTCGAAGCCGGCGACCGCGACGTCCGCCGGGCGCCCGGCGGCCCGGTCCGCGCTGATCTGCTGGACGAGCTGGGGGTAGCCGGTCGCGTCGGCCGTGAGCTCGACGGTCAGGCCGGGATGGGCCTTCTCCATGTACGCCTTGCCCGACTTCGCCGCGTCGTTGAGCGACCCCAGGGCGAACATCCGCAGCGTCTTCACCGCGGCGGCGCACTCCGGCGACGCCTTCGCGCCGGCGACGTCGTCCACGTTCGCGGTCGCCGGCCGTGCCGTCGGGCGCAGGCTCTCGGCCGGATCGGTGGCCGCGCCGGAGCCGCCGCCGCAGCCCGCGAGCAGGCCGACCGTGACCGTCCCGGCGAGCAGCGCGCCCAGCGGCCCGGCGCGGCGTGGGGACGAGCCGGCCCGGCGGGTGCCCGGGCCGCGCGGGTCCAGGTGCCGTGGGCGGGGTTCTGACACGTTCCCGAGCATCGTCGCTCCCTTCGGTGGGCATGCCCTCGGTCCGCTGCGGGTGCCCGGTTTCCGTCGGTGACAGCATCGCCCCGGACCGGGCCGAAAGCCCAGGCCGCCACCCGACAGGGGTGCCCCTACCGGCGCGCTCAGCCGGGGAGGACCCGCAGCCCGCAGGGCGGCTCGGCGAGGTAGACCTGGTCGGGGCCGCCGGCGTCCAGGGTGATTACCGGGTTGTCCGGGCTGGCGGTGCCGAAGTTGAGCAGCCGGCCGTCGGTGGCCGAGTGGAGCTCGAGGGCGCAGTCCTCGCTGCCGCTGAAGTCGACGACCTTGACGGTGACCGTGCCCTCGGTGTGAAAGGCCTCGGTGTCACCGGTGTACGAGGTTGTCGCGAACGGCAGCGACGCGTCACCCGCGGTCTCCAGGCCCTGGACCACACAGCCCGGGTTGTTCACCCCGAGGCGGAACGTCCCGACCTGCGAGACCTGGTAGATCTTCTCCCCGTAGACGTCGGTGATCGAGCGGCTGTCGCCCGTCGCGGTGTCGGTGACGGTGATCGTGCAGCCGGTGTCGTCGCCGCCCTGGATCTCGTCGGAGATCCGCAGCCGCCATGGCGCGTCGGCGGTGAAGTCGGCGGTGAGGGTGGTGTCGGACGTGCCGTCGTCGCCGCCGGAGGTCAGCAGGACGGCCGCCGTCCCGCCCGCGGCCAGCACGACCACGCCCGCCGCGAGCGCGATGACCAACCGGCGCCGCCTGCGCCGTCCCGGCTGTGGCTGCTGCGGCGTCGACTGGCCGGGCCGTGCCTGGTCGGACGTCGCCTGGCCTGGCGTTGACTGACCAGGCGTCGGCTGACCGGGTGCCGGGTCGTCCTCGTCGCCTGTCGGCGGGATGGTCGCCGACCACGGCGGTGTCGTCGCCACCACCGGCCGGGTCTGCAGGAACCGGGTGGCCGAGCCGTCGGCGCCGTCGGGCAGCGAACCCACCAGCTCGGTGAACAGGGCCTCGGCGGTGGGCCGGTCCGCCGGCTCGCGGGCCAGCGCGCTGGATACGAGCTGGCGTAGCCCCGGCGTGATCCGTCCGAGGCCGGTGGACGGCTCGGCCGCCAGCACCCGGTGCAGCACCGCCGCGCCGGGCCCGGTGCCGAACGGCGCCTCGCCGGTCGCGGCGAAGCACAGCAGCGCGCCCCAGGCGAAGATGTCGGCGGCGGGGGTCGCCTCCGTGCCGGAGACCTGCTCCGGGGCGTGCCAGCCGGGAGTGCCGACGAACTGTCCGCGGAGGGTGATCGCCGTGGCGTCGGCCGCCGCGGCGATGCCGAAGTCGATGACCTTCGGCCCGTGCGCCGTCCACAGGACGTTCGACGGCTTGAGATCCCGGTGGATCATCCCGGCCGCGTGGATCGAGACCAGTGCGTCGGCGAGCCCGGCCGCGAGCACCGTCTGCTCGTCCGGGCCGAGCGGGCCGTGTAACCGGACGTGGGCCGACAGGCTCGGCGCGTCGACGAGCTCGGTCGCCAGCCAGGGCCGGTCGGCGTCCAGCTCGAAGTCGACCAGGCGGACGGTGTGCGCGCCGCCCACCCGGAAGCAGGCCTGGACCTCGCGCTGGAACCGGCGGCGGAAGTCCGGGTCGTCCGCGAGCTCCTCACGGACGAGCTTCACCGCGACCCGGCCGAACGGGCCCTCGGCCAGGTAGACCACGCCCATGCCACCGGCACCGAGACGGCCGAGCACCCTGTGCCGTCCCAGCGAGACGGGGTCACTCGATCGCGGTGGCTGAACCTCGACGCCGTTTGTGCTCACGGTCCGCGTACCCCCCAAAGCCCAGACCAGGCCACCGTCCGGATTCCCGGCACGATTCGAGCGAATCGTACTGCGACACATATATCCGCAGGTGGGACGGCATTGATTTTCGTAGGACGCGGCCCACACTGCGGATATCGCCCTGTTCCCGCACGTCCGCCCGGAGGCCCTCGTGGAGCGCTCTCTCACCCCCCACCGCCTCAGTCCGCACCGCCTCGGCCCCCGCTGTCGCTCGCGGCGTGTCATCCGTCCCGGGACGGGCGGGGCCGCCGTGCTGGCGGTCCTGCTGGGTGCCGCCCTCACCACGCTCGCCGCGTGCGGCGACGGCACGGGCGGATCGGGGCCGGACGGGGCGCCGGCACCGCGCACCAGCGCGGCGGTCTCGTCCGGCCCGGCCGGCACGTCCCCGTCAGCCGGCCCCGCCGGCACCCCCGGATCGGGCGGTCCGTCCGGATCGGTCGGGGCGGCGGCCCCGTCGACCTGGACGACCCGCGAGGTGCGCGCTGAGCACCAGGTCACGCCGCCGGCGCGGCTGGTCGCGCTGCGCGCCGCGCGCAACGTGCAGGGGGGCGCCGCCTACAACCGGCTCGTGCTCGAGTTCGCCGGCGGCCTACCCGGCTACACAGCGGGCTATGTCGACCAGGTGTTCCGTCCCGGCTCGGGGGCGCCGCTGCCGCTGCGCGGCCCGGTCACCTTCGAGATCGTCGTCACCCCGGCCGTGGCGCACGGCGACGCGGGGGAGTCCACGCTGACCACCCCCCAGTTCGGGGGTGAGCTGTCCGGCCCGATCAGCTACGCGCTCGCCGGTGACTACGAGGGCTACGTGCACATCGGCGTGGGGCTCGGCTCCCGGGTCGGCTTCCGCGTCGTCGAGCTGCGTGACCCCGCCCGGCTGGCGATCGACTTCGCGGGCTGATCACCCGAGGTCGGTCCCGGGCGGTGTGGTGGTCGGCCGGGGCACGACGGTCGGGGAGGGGAGCGGCGGCGGCGTGCCGTCCGGCGGTGCCGTCCGCGGTGGTCCGGTCGGTGGTGGCCCGGTCGGCGGGGG
>NZ_UBIZ01000634.1:0-255 GCF_900465275.1 Parafrankia sp. Ea1.12
GACGCTGCGGCGCCTGTACTGCTTCTTCGTCATCGAGGTCGGCTCCCGCACCGTCCACGTCCTCGGGGTCACCGCCCACCCCGACGGATCGTGGACCACCCAACAAGCCCGGAACCTCCTCATGGATCTCGGTGACCGGGCTGCCGACTTCCAGGTCCTGGTCCGTGACCGCGCCGGACAGTTCACCGCATCGTTCGACGCGGTTCTCGCCGACGCCGGCATCACCACCGTCAAGATCCCACCCCGGGCTCCCCG
>NZ_UBIZ01000365.1:0-1103 GCF_900465275.1 Parafrankia sp. Ea1.12
GGTCTGCGATGGGGTGGTCGGGCCGTGGTGGTTGAAGGTCGCGGCCGCGGTGGGGTCGTCGTCCGTTGTAGTGGGCCGCGTACTCGACCAGGAGGGTACGCAGATGCCGCTCGCTGAAGATCAGCATGCGGTCGGTGACCTTGGTCCGGACCGTGCGGACGAACCGTTCCGCGTAGGCGTTCGCCCGGGGCGTCCGGGGTGGGATCGTGACGGTGGTGATGCCGGCGTCGGCGAGGACCGCGCCGAAGGAGGCGGTGAACTGGCCGGCCCGGTCACGAACCAGAAATTGGAAGTCGGCCGCCCGGTCGCCGAAGTCCATGAGGAGGTTCCGGGCTTGTTGGGTGGTCCACGGTCCGTCCGGGTGAGCGGTGACCTGCGCGTTTGCTCGCCGGACAGGGCCTGTGTCGGGCAGGCTGGATGGTCATGGTGTGGTCGCTGCTCTACGCCCTGACACGCAACGCTCTCGGACTGATGTTGCTCCGCGTGCGTGGCGACACCGCGAAAGACGTGGAGCTCCTCGTCCTGCGACACCAGGTGGCGGTGCTGCGACGGCAGGTGAACCGCCCGACACTGGAACCGGCGGATCGGATGATCCTCGCAGCCCTGTCCCGGCTGCTACCCCGGGCCCGGTGGGGTTCGTTCTTCGTCACCCCGGCCACCGTGTTGCGCTGGCACCATGATCTCCTCGCCCGAAAATGGACCCGAGGCGAACGGGACGACCTCCGGTCAGCACGGAGATCGCCGCACTGATCGAGCGGCTCGCGACCGAGAACACGACATGGGGCTACCGGCGGATCCAGGGCGAGCTCCTCAAACTCGGCCACCAAGTCAGCGCCTCCACGATCCGCCGGGTCCTGAAGTCCCTGGGTCTCCCACCGGCGCCCAGGCGGCAGACCGACGCGACCTGGCGGCAGTTCCTACGCACGCAGGCCTCGACGATGCTGGCCGTCGACTTCTTCCACGTGGACTGCGCCGTGACGCTGCGGCGCCTGTACTGCTTCTTCGTCATCGAGGTCGGCTCCCGCACCGTCCACATCCTCGGAGTCACCGCCCACCCGGACGGACCGTGGACCACCCAACAAGCCCGGAACCTCCTCATGGAC
>NZ_UBIZ01000372.1:0-36433 GCF_900465275.1 Parafrankia sp. Ea1.12
ACCCAGCCCCCTGCCCTGCTCACGCCCCTGCGCCCGGCCCGACCCACGGCCCGGTGCGTGGCCCGGCCCGGGAGCCGGCTCCCCGCCGGCCCCGCGGCCCGGTTCCTGCCTCGGGACCGGCTCCCGTCTCGGGACCGGCACCGGGCCCAGGACCTCCGCGCCGGCCGGCAGCGTGGCGGCCGCCAGCAGGTCGTCGAGCGCCGCGGGGGTGCCCTCCACCGCCGCCACCCGGCTCACCGGGGGGAAGCCGAGCTCGGCGCGCTCGTCCGACTCCCGGGCGACGAACAGCCCGGGATCCCAGCGCACCAGCGCCTGCACGGGCCCGAGCCCGAGATCCGCCGCCACGACCACCAGCCCACCGGCCGGCGCCGGCCGGGCCAGCGCGGACGCGGCCATCCACCGGCGCAGCGTCTCCTCGCCGGCTCGCAGATCGGGACGCCCGAGCAGCGCCCAGCCGTCGAGGAGCAGCACCGCCCCGTAGCCGGCCTCGGCGACCGGCTCCGCGCCCGGTGTCGCGATCACGAGCGCCGGCGCGGCCGGCACCGTGGCCAGCACCGTGTCGCGCCCGGATGCCCGCACCGGGATGCCGGGAAACGCCCGCCCCAGTTCCTCGGCGGTGCGGCGGTCACCGGTCACCGACGCGCGCAGGCGCGTTCCGCCGCAGCCCGTGCACCGCCACCCACCCACGCCGCCCCCGGACACCGCGGAACGACCGGAGCCCACACCAGCGCCGAAAGCCCCGGCTCGCCCCGGGACGGGCTCCTGCCCAGACGCCGTCGGATGGCCGGTGGGTCGCGGCACCGGGCGCCCGCACCAGCGGCAGGCCAGTGCGGCCCCGGCGGCGGACCGGCCGAGCGGGCCGGAGCAGCTCCGGCACCGGGCCGGGCGGCGGCAGTCCGCGCAGGCGATGGACGGGTGATATCCCCGCCGCGGCACCTGAACCAGCACCGGCGCGCCACCGGCCAGCGCGGCGCGCGCGGCACGCACGGCGAGCGAGGGCAGCCGGGCCGCCCGCGCGGCCGGGTCGATGGACGCCTCGAAGTCGGAGCCGACCGCCTCCACCCGGGGCGCGAGCCGCCGCACGGCGTCCCGGCCGGCCGCCAGCCGGCCGGCCCAGCCCACCCGGGCCAGGGCCTCGGCGTCCACCGACGGCGAGAACCCGCCGACCAGCACCGCGCAGCCCTCCTCCCGGGCCCGCAGGACCGCCACGTCGCGCGTGTGCGGGTAGGGCGCCCGGGGTTCGGAGTGCAGGTCGTCCCCGTCGTCCCAGACGACGAGCAGGCCGAGGTCGGCCACTGGCGCGAACACCGCGGCGCGGGTCCCCACGACCACCCGCGTCTGCCCGCGGCGGACCGCCAGGAAGCGCCGGTACCGCTCCGCCGGGCCGAGATCGGCCCGCAGCACGGCCGGGACGCCACCCGCCGCCGGCCCGGCCTCGGTCTCGGCCTCGGGAGGTGTCAGCGCCGCGGCGACCCGGTCGGCGTCCCGGTGGTCGGGAACGACGACGAGCGCGCCGCGCCCGGAGGCCACCGTGGCCGCGACCGCCACGGCGATCATCGCCGGCCAGGAGGGCCCCGGCGGCGCCCACCAGACCGCCCGCGGCGAGCGCCCGCTCGACAGCGCCGCCAGGAAGTCGGGGCCGTCGGGATAGATCGACCACCCCGCGCGGCCAGGATCACCGGACCGGCCGCCGCCCAGCTCGGCCGCGCCACCGCTCGCGGTAGCCGCCGGCGCCACGCCGATGCCGGGACCGGTGACGACCGGCTCAGCCTCGGCGCGGGCATGGCGCGGCGGGACGGCCAGGCGCAGCACGTCGGCCATCGTCCCGGCGTATCTGTCGGCGACGGCGCGGGCGAGGTGGGCGACCGGCTCGGAGAGCACCGGCTCCGCCGACACCGACCTGGCCAACGGCGCGAGACGCCCGGTGTGATCGGACCGCTCGGACCTCTCGAGGACGAACCCGTCCACCAGGCGCCCGCCGAAGCGGACGCGCACCCGCGAGCCGGGAACCGCGGCGGCGGCCATGGCGGCCGGCACGAGGTAGTCGAACGGGCGGTCAAGGTGGACGAGCGGGGTGTCGACCACGACCCGGGCCACCGGCAGCTCGTCAGCCGGAACCACCGCGCCGGGCTTCTCGGAGCCGCCCGGCTTCGCGGCGACGGCACCTCGCTTCGCCGGAGCGACGCCAGACTTCGCCGCGCCGGCGGCGGGCCGCGCCGGGCGCCCGGCCGGTGCCGCGGAGGGCACACCGCCCGCGGGCGTCGGCCCCCCGGTGGACCGGGAGCCCGCGGCCACCACGGCGCCGGCGAGGCCCGGAATCACCGCGCTCTCGTCGTCCATGCCGCATTCGTACCAGTCGCGGCGGACAGGATCGGCCCCCACTGCGCCCGCCCGGCGAACCGGATCACCGAACGGCCACGGACCGTCGGAAAGCAGATCACCGCAAACAAACCGTCCCAAAAATGCGCAGGGGCGGAGCCGTCCCCGATGGGGGGTCGGCTCCGCCCCTGCGGGCGGATCAGGTGGCGTCAGCCCTTGACTGCGGCCGTCAGGGCGTCGGCGCGGGAGGTCGCCTCCCAGGTGAAGTCCAGCTCCGGGCGGCCGAAGTGCCCGTAGGCGGCCGTCTGCGCGTAGATCGGGCGCAGCAGGTCGAGGTCCCGCACGATCGCGGCCGGGCGGAGGTCGAAGACCTGCGTGACGGCGTCCTGGATCTGCGCGTCCGGCACCTTGCCCGTGCCGAAGGTCTCGACGAACAGGCCGACCGGGTGGGCCTTGCCGATCGCGTAGGCGACCTGGACCTCACAGCGGCTGGCCAGGCCCGCGGCCACGACGTTCTTGGCGACCCAGCGCATGGCGTAGGCAGCCGAGCGGTCGACCTTGGACGGGTCCTTACCCGAGAAGGCGCCGCCGCCGTGCCGGGCGTACCCGCCGTAGGTGTCCACGATGATCTTGCGCCCGGTGAGGCCGGCGTCGCCCATCGGGCCACCGATCTCGAAGCGACCGGTCGGGTTCACCAGCAGGCGGCGCCCCTCGGTGCTGATCTCGAGGAGGGCGAGCTCCGGCTCCACGACGTACTCGGCGACGTCGGGCGCGAGCAGGGTGTCGAGGTCGATGTCGGCCGCGTGCTGCGAGGAGACCACAACGGTGTCCAGGCGGACCGGCTTGCCGTCCTCGTACTCGATGGTGACCTGCGTCTTGCCGTCGGGGCGCAGGTAGCCGACCTGGCCGTCCTTGCGGACGGCGGACAGCCGCCGGGCGAGCCGGTGCGCCAGGGCGATCGGCAGCGGCATGAGCTCGGGAGTCTCGTCGCAGGCGAACCCGAACATCAGGCCCTGGTCGCCAGCGCCCTGACGGTCGAGGTCGTCCTCGGTGGAGCCCTCGACGCGCGCCTCGTGGGCGGTGTCGACACCCTGGGCGATGTCGGGCGACTGCGAGCCGATCGAGACGCTCACGCCGCAGGAGGCGCCGTCGAAGCCCTTCTTGGAGGAGTCGTAACCGATCTCCAGGATCCGCTCGCGGACCACCGAGGCGATGTCGACGTAGGTCTTGGTGGTCACCTCGCCGGCCACGTGCACCTGGCCAGTGGTGATCATGGTCTCGACGGCGACCCGGCTCTTCGGGTCGTCCTTGAGCATGGCATCGAGGATGGAGTCGCTGACCTGGTCAGCGATCTTGTCCGGGTGTCCTTCCGTGACGGACTCGGACGTGAAAAGGCGCGTCGCCACTGGACTACCCCCTGGGGAGATCAGGACTGATACCGGCGCAGTTTACCGAGGTTCGCTCAGGGGTATGCGCACCGGCCGGCTTCCGGTCGTGCAGCGCGTCGACGATCCGGTCGAGCACCTGGTGGGCAAGAAGATCCTTACTGGTCAGGGGGATCTCCGCGGCCCCGCCCGCACGGTCAAGGAGGACCGCGCTGTTCTGCTCCACCTCGAACCCCAGGCCGGACCCGACCCGGTTCACCACCAGCAGGTCCACCGGCTTGCGGGCGAGCTTCGCCCGGGCGAGGTCGAGGACCCCGGCGTCGGGTCCGCCCGTCTCCGCCGCGAACCCGACCAACACCTGGCCGGGACGGCGGTTCGCGACAAGCTCGGCCAGGACGTCCGGGTTGCGGATCAGCTCGATCGCGTCCGGCGCCGCGGACTCCTTCTTGATCTTGTACTTGTGCTCGGTGGCGGGCCGGAAATCGGCCACCGCCGCCGCCATGACCACGACGTCGGCGCGGGGGGCGGCGTCGTGCACGGCCGCCCGCAGCTGTTCGGCCGAGCCCACCGGCACCGTGGTCGCGCCGGCCACGTCGGGCAGGGCGACGTTGGCGGCCACGACGGTGACCGCCGCGCCGCGGGCCACCGCCGCACGGGCCAGCGCGTATCCCTGCCGGCCGCTGGAGGCGTTACCGAGGAACCGCACCGGGTCGAGGTACTCGCGGGTGCCACCGGCGCTGACGAGCACGTGGCGGCCGGCGAGGTCGGGCCGCATGCCGTCACGCCCGCGGGCGAGAACCGCCCGGGCGACCGAGGCGATCTCGGTGGGCTCCGGCAGCCGGCCCGGCCCGGAGTCGGCGCCGGTCAGCCGGCCGACGGCCGGTTCCAGCACGAGGGCGCCCCGCTCGCGGAGCAGGGCGACGTTGGCGCGGGTCGCCGGGTGCTGCCACATCTCGGTGTGCATGGCGGGGGCGAACAGCACCGGGCAGGTGGCTGTGAGCAACGTGCCGGTGAGCAGGTCGTCCGCCCGGCCCGCCGCGGCCCGCGCCATCAGGTCCGCGGTGGCGGGCACGATCAGCACCAGGTCGGCCTCGCGCCCGACCCGGACGTGCGCCACGTCCTCGGCGTCGGTGAACAGGTCGGTCACCACCGGCTGGCCGGACAGCGCCGCCCAGGTGACCTCGCCGACGAAACGCAGCGCCGCGGCCGTCGGCACGACGCGGACGTCGTGGCCGGACTCGGTCAGCTGGCGCAGCACCTCGACGGCCTTGTACGAGGCGATGCCGCCGGACACGCCGAGCACGACCCGCGGCCGCCGCGCCGCCCCGGCCGAACCACCGCCGCGCATCCCCGCCCCGCCGCCTGTCACGCGGAACAACCGAGGCGGGCAGGACGGGCAGGGCCGGCGAGACGGACGCGAGCCGCGGAGGCCGCGTGGGTCAGGAGATCGGCGGCAGCGGGTCGGTGATCGTCTCGTGCGTGAGCAGACCGGAGTTGATCTCGCGGAGCGCGATCGACAGCGGCTTCTCCTGGGCGCTGGTCGTCTCCACCAGCGGGCCGACGTACTCCAGCAGGCCCTCGCCGAGCTGGGAGTAGTAGGCGTTGATCTGGCGGGCCCGCTTCGCCGCGTAGATGACGAGGCTGTACTTCGAGTCGGTGGCCTCGAGCAGCTCGTCGATCGGCGGGTTCGTGATGCCCTCGGGCTGGGCGACAGTACCGGACACGGTGTCCTTCCGGGGTGGGGCGGTCGGGCGGCTCCAGGCGCGCCGTGGGCGGCCTGGGCCGAGCCCTGTCCCGGACAACAGTACAGCCGCAACCGGTACAGCCCGTCACCGAGCCGTTCGCCGCCGGGCCGTGGGTGCCCCGGAGATCGCGCGTCCCCGGGAGGTGGAGCGCCGAGCCGCCGGTCACGGGACGTCCGCAGCGCGGTGCGCGTCCCGCGGGCGACCGGTCATCAGCCCCACCAGCTTCGCGGCGGCGGCCGTGACCTCGTCGTTCACGACGACCTCGTCGAACTCCGTCTCGGCCGCCAGCTCGATGCGTGCCCGGTCGAGGCGTCGGCGGATCACATCAGGTGCCTCCGTGCCCCGACCGGTCAGGCGACGGACGAGCTCGTCCCAGGTGGGCGGGGCCAGGAAGACGAACCGGGCGCCCGGCATTGCCGACCGGACCTGCCGGGCGCCCTGCAGCTCGATCTCCAGCAGGCAGGGAACGCCCTGTGCCAGCCGCTCCTCGAGCGGTCCCCGAGGAGTGCCGTAGGCGTGCCCCGCGAACATCGCGTGCTCGACGAACTCCCCCACCTTGACCATGTGGGCGAACTCCTCCGCGTCGGCGAAGTGGTACTCGACGCCGTCCGTCTCGCCCGGCCGCGGCGCTCGCGTCGTCACGCTCACCGACACCCACACCTCGGGGTGCAGCCGGCGGACGGCGGCGACGACCGTGCCCTTCCCCACTCCGGACGGCCCCGACAACACGGTCAGTCCCATCCCGACACCTTAGAGCCCCTCCACCGGGTCACGCAGGTTCAGGCGGGGCGGGCGGGCCACGCCGGCGACGGCCGGCCCGGCGCCCCCCGGCGCCCGCCGTCCCCTACCGTCAGCCAACGGACCATCGTCATCAGGATGCCATCAAAGGACGGGTTCCCCCGTTCACCCCGATGGTATGCGGCCGTCAATGGGAACCCGGTCGGGTGACCACACGGGTGGCCCCGGCCGGTGCACGCCAAACGGATCGGGATCGCCATCACCGAACCCCTGGGACTTTAGTCCCAGGACATTCGGCGAGAACTCCTCACGGCCCGCCGGCGATTGATCGAGTGACGCGAATCCGCGACGCAATGAACGCCGACGGCACCGGAACGTGTCGACGCCTCGCGGCCTCAACACCTTCCGGCGGCGCCCGTTACGGGCCGTTACCAACGACCCGGCAATCGGAACGCCTATGCATCACGCCACACTCAGGCGCCCGTGCCGAACTCCTCGAGGAGCGCGGCACGCTGCTTGGCCCCGAGCCCGCGCAAACGGCGGGTCGGGCTGATACCGAGACGCTCCCGGATCTTCTGGGCCCGAACACGGCCCACTCCGGGAAGCGACTCCAAGACCGCGGAAACCTTCATCTTGCCGACGACCTCATCGCTGTCCGCCAGCTCGAGAACGGCGGCAAGACTGATCTCCCCCTTCTTCAACCGCTCCTTGAGTTCGGCGCGCTGCTTACGGGCCAGCGCGGCTTTCTCGAGGGCGGCGGCCCTCTGCTCGGGCGTCAGGGGCGGCAGGGTCACGGGTACGCCTCCTCAATTCGGTGATCGCGCCGCGCAAACTAGCGAGGAAGAGGCTCCTCGGTCCAGCCGGAGCTGCATCACGGGGGTACCCCGCATTGTCCCCACAAGACACAGCCTTTGCCCGGATGAATGACCTGCGTCGCACGCGCCGGACGCATTCGGTCCGTAGCGGCCCCACCGTACCGGTACTCGGGCACCCAGAGCGGCCCAGATCCACCCGTAGTGGCGTTTGCGCAGGTCAAGGGCCTACCGGAGTGGAGTAACCCTGGTGGCGATAGTGGCGGCGGCCACGGCCCGATCGGCCGCGGAGGTGATCGGACGGCCGATCACGAGGAGGTCCGAACCGTCGGCGAGTGCCCGTTCCGGGGTGGCGACCCGGGCCTGGTCAGCCCGCTCAGACCCCTCTGGACGCACTCCAGGCGTGACCAGAGTCACAGTTTCACCAAGCTCCGCGCGGACCACAGAGACCTCTTTCGGGCTGCAGACGAGTGCCCGCGCACCGGCCTCCACGGCGAGCACCGCGAGCCTGCGGACGGCGTCCGAGGGCGGTCCGGACAGCCCGACGGCGGCGAGCGTGGCGGCGTCCAGCGACGTCAGCACCGTGACCGCGGTTACATGAACATCGGGCCCGGCGTCGACCGCGGCGCGCACCATGGCCGCGCCGCCGGCCGCATGCACGGTCACGAAGCGAGGTGCCAGCGTGGCCAGCGAGCGCATCCCGCCGGCCACGGTCGCCGGGATGTCGTGGAGCTTCAGGTCGAGGAAGAGCTCGGGCGCCGCGGAGCCGCGCGGCTCACTCCAGCCGTCCGCCACATCACCCCCCGTGACGGAACTCACCACCCGAGCGGACGCCGCGGGCTGCGCCGGCCGAGCCGGAGCGAGCAGCCCTTCGTCACGCAGCGCAGTCACGATCGTCGGCCCGGCCCGGTAGAAGAGCTCCAGACCGATCTTCAGCACGGCGACGTGCGGCGCCACCTCACGGGCCCAGCCCAGTGCGGTGGCGGCGTCCGGAGCGTCGAGCGCGACCGCGATCGGAGCGCGACCCGCCGGTGGCGTCCACCGGCGGGGGGCGCCCGACGAGGTCACCGGTCCGCCACGGTCGAGGCGGGCGCCCCGCCGGCCGAGCCGGATCCCGACCCGGCGCCCGGCGCGGGTCCCGGCCGCGCCCCCGGCGCCCGGGAGCCCGAGCCGGAGGTCGCACCCGGCAGTCCCTCGGGGGTCGTCCCCCAGGTCGACCGCAGGGCCGCGTGGTACTCCTGCAGCGGCCGCACCCCCAGTTCGCCCCTTACGAGCGACTCGATACCCTGCACGCACGCGGCGGCGCCCTGAATGGTGGTGATGCAGGGCACCCCGGCGCTGACACAGGCGGTGCGGATCTCGTATCCGTCCAGCCGTGGCCCGACACCCCACGGCGTGTTGATGACCAGGTCGATCTGGCCAGACATGATCATTTCGACGCAGTCGATGAGGTTCTCGCTGGGAGCCCGATGCTTGCCGAGAACCACGGCCTTGACCCCGTTGCGGCGCAGCACGTCGGCGGTGCCCTCGGTCGCGTAGACGACGAAGCCGAGGTCCGCCAGCCGTTTGATCGGGAAGATCATCGCACGCTTGTCGCGGTTGGCGACGGAGACGAACACCCGTCCATAGGTCGGCAGCGACGCGTAGGCCGCGGCCTGCGACTTGGCGTACGCGGTACCGAAGCCGTCGTCGATGCCCATCACCTCGCCGGTGGAGCGCATCTCCGGGCCGAGCACCGTGTCCACCCCGCGGCCGCCCGCGTCCCGGAACCGGCCGAAGGGCAGCACGGCCTCCTTGACCGAGATATGCGAGTCCAGCGGCAGGGTGGCGCCGTCGCCGTACTCCGGCAGCAGGCCCTCGGCCCGCAGCTCGGGCACGGTGGCGCCGAGCATCACCCGGGCCGCGGCCTTGGCCAGCGGCACGGCCGTCGCCTTGGAGACGAACGGCACCGTGCGCGACGCGCGCGGGTTGGCCTCCAGCACGTAGAGCACGTCGGACTGCAGCGCGTACTGCACGTTGAGCAGCCCGCGCACGCCCACCCCCTCGGCGATCAGCCGGGTGGACTCGCGGATCCGGTCGAGCTCCGAGCGCCCGAGGGTGATCGGCGGCAGCGCGCAGGCGGAGTCGCCGGAGTGCACCCCGGCCTCCTCGATGTGCTCCATCACGCCCGCGAGGTAGAGCTCGGAGCCGTCGTAGAGCGCGTCCACGTCGATCTCGACCGCGTCGTCGAGGAAGCGGTCCACCAGCACAGGGTGCTCCGGCGAGATCTGCGTGGCGCGCTCGATGTAGTCGCGCAGCATCGGGTCGTCGTAGACGATCTCCATGCCCCGCCCGCCGAGCACGTAGGACGGCCGCACCAGCACCGGGTAGCCGATCCGGTCCGCGACCGTGCGCGCCTCGGCGTAGGAGGTGGCCACCCCGTGCGGCGGCGAGGGCAGGCCGGCGGCGGCGAGCACCTGCCCGAACTGGCCGCGGTCCTCCGCGAGGTGGATCGCCTTCGGTGGCGTGCCGACGAGCGGGACTCCGGCGTCGGCGAGCGCGGCGGCGATGCCCAGCGGGGTCTGGCCGCCCAGCGACACGATCACCCCGGCCAGCGGCCCCGCCTGCGACTCGGCGTGCACGACCTCCAGGACGTCCTCGACGGTCAACGGCTCGACGTAGAGGCGGTCGGCGGTGTCGTAGTCGGTGGAGACCGTCTCCGGGTTGCAGTTGACCATCACGGTCTCGTAGCCGGCCTCGGAGAGCGCCATCACCGCGTGGCAACAGGCGTAGTCGAACTCGATGCCCTGCCCGATCCGGTTCGGCCCGCTGCCGAGCACGATCACCCGGGGCTTCTCGCTCGGCGCGACCTCGGTCTCGGAGTCGTAGGACGAGTAGTGGTACGGCGTCGCGGAGGCGAACTCGGCGGCGCAGGTGTCGACCGTCTTGTAGACGGGACGGATGCCCGCCCGGTGCCGGAACGACCGGACCACGTCCTCCTTGGTGCCGAGCAGGCCCGCGAGCTGGGCGTCGGAGAACCCGGCGCGCTTGGCGCGGCGGATGCCGTCCGGGTTGCGGACCAGCGACGCGGCGATCTCGTTGATGAACACGATCTGGTCGACGAACCAGGGGTCGATGCCGGTGGCATCGGTCACCTCGGCGGGCGTCGCGCCGGCCAGCAGCGCCTGCTGGACGGTGTGCAGCCGCCCGTCGTGCGGGGTGCGGGCCGCGTCGAGCAGCTCCGCCGCGGACCGGCCCGGCGGGTCGAAGGTGAACGCCAGGCCCGACTGCTCCATCGAGCGCAGCGCCTTCTGCAGGGCCTCGGCGAAGCTGCGCCCGACCCCCATCGCCTCCCCGACGGACTTCATCGTCGTGGTCAGCATCGTGTCGGCGCCCGGGAACTTCTCGAACGCGAAGCGCGGCACCTTCACCACGACGTAGTCGAGGGTCGGCTCGAAGGCCGCCGGGGTGGTGCGGGTGATGTCGTTGGGGATCTCGTCGAGGGTGTAGCCCAGCGCCAGCTTGGCCGAGATCTTCGCGATCGGGAAGCCGGTCGCCTTCGAGGCCAGCGCGGACGAACGGGACACCCGCGGGTTCATCTCGATGACGACGAGACGTCCGGTGGCCGGGTCGACCGCGAACTGGATGTTGCAGCCGCCCGCGTCGACCCCGACGGCGCGCATGACGGCGATCGACATGTCCCGCATGCGCTGGTACTCGCGGTCGGTCAGGGTCATCGCCGGGGCGACGGTCACCGAGTCACCGGTGTGCACGCCCATCGGGTCGATGTTCTCGATCGAACACACGACGACCACGTTGTCGGCGCGGTCCCGCATGAGCTCGAGCTCGAACTCCTTCCAGCCGAGCACCGACTCCTCGACGAGCACCTCGGTGGTCGGGCTGGCCGCCAGCCCGTCCGCGGACATCCGGCGCAGCTCGTCGGGGTCGTGGGCGAACCCGCTGCCGGCACCGCCGAGGGTGTAGCTCGGCCGCACCACGACCGGGTAGGAGAACTCCTCGGCCGCGGCCAGGCACTCCGCCACGGTCGTGCAGATCGCGCTGCGGGCCGTCTCGCCGTCGACGGAGGCGACGATGTCCTTGAATGCCTGCCGGTCCTCACCGGAGCGGATCGCGTCGATGTTGGCGCCGATGAGCCGGACGCCGAAGCGCTCGAGCACCCCGGCGTCGTGCAGGGCGACCGCCGTGTTCAGCGCCGTCTGCCCGCCCATGGTGGCCAGGATGGCGTCCGGCCGCTCCCGCTCGATGATCTTCGTGACGATGTCCGGCGTGATCGGCTCGACGTAGGTCGCGTCGGCGATCTCCGGGTCCGTCATGATCGTGGCCGGGTTGCTGTTGACCAGGATCACCCGCAGGCCCTCGGCCCGCAGCACCCGGCACGCCTGCGTCCCGGAATAGTCGAACTCGCACGCCTGGCCGATGACGATCGGCCCGGAGCCGATCACCAGCACGGAGCGCAGGTCCTCGCGCCTGGGCATCAGCCTTCTCCCCGCTTCCGCCGGCCGGCCGCCATCAGGCCGCAGAACCGGTCGAACAGTCCCTGGGCGTCGTGTGGGCCAGGCGCCGCCTCGGGATGGAACTGGACACTGAACGCCGGCACGTCCAGGCAGGTCAGGCCCTCCACCACGTCGTCGTTGAGCGCCACGTGGCTCACCTCGACCCGCCCGTAGGGAGTGTCGGTCGTACCGGTCAGCGGCGCGCGCACCGCGAAGCCGTGGTTGTGGCTGGTGACCGCGATCCGGCCGGTCCGGGTGTCGGCGACCGGCTGGTTCACGCCGCGGTGGCCGTAGGTCAGCTTGTACGTCTCGAAGCCCAGCGCCCGGGCGAGGACCTGGTTGCCGAAACAGATCCCGAAGACCGGGACACCGGCCTCCAGCACCCCGGTGAGCGTCTCGACCGCGTAGTCCGCGCGGGCCGGGTCACCCGGGCCGTTCGAGAGGAAGACCCCGTCGGGCGAGAGGGCCAGCAGCTCGGCGGCCGTGCTGCGGGCCGGCAGCACGTGCACCTCGCAGCCCAGCGCGGCCATGGAGAGCGGGGTGTTCCGCTTGATGCCCAGGTCCAGCGCGGCGACGGTGAAGACCGGCAGGCCCGACCGCGCCTCGACGACATAGGGCTGGTCCGTGCTGACCTCCGGGGCGAGGTCCGCGCCGACCATCTCCGGCGACGCCCGCACCCGGTCGAGCAGCGAGTCGAGATCGGTGTCGGTGCTGCTGACCCCGCACCGCATCGCGCCGCGCTCGCGCAGGTGACGGGTCAGCGCGCGGGTGTCGACCCCGCTGATCCCGACCACGCCGGCGTTCTCGAGCTCGTCGTCCAGGGTGCGCTGGGCGCGCCAGTTCGACGCCAGCCGGCTCGGGTCCCGCACGACGAAGCCGGCCACCTGGATGCGGTCGGACTCGTAGTCGGTGTCGTTCACCCCGGTGTTGCCGATGTGCGGCGCCGTCATGATCACGACCTGACGGTGGAACGACGGGTCGGTGAGGGTCTCCTGGTAGCCGGTCATCCCGGTGGAGAAGACCGCCTCGCCGAACGCCTCGCCGACCGAGCCGAACGCGTCCCCGGCGAAGCTCCGGCCGTCCTCGAGCATGAGCACCGCGCGGCGGGGCGCTCCCGGCCCGCGCCGGGCCTGTTCCCGCTCCGGCGGAGCCGGCTGCCTGTCCAAGCCGGTCACCGGCTCACCCCCGCATCGATCCGTCGTGCCCGGCCGCCGGCCAGGCCCCCTCCACCCCTGGCAGACCGCCAGGGCGCCGCTGTCACGGGTACTCCTCCCGTCGGTACGAGGCCTCACCGGGCGGTGCGGTGAACGCGTCGGTCCCCTGGTCGCGCGGCCGCTCCGCCGGGTCGGCGCCGGTCCGCCAGTAGTTCCCCTGGTCACCCGGCACGCCGACGGCCGGTGGCGTGCCGGCCCGGCCGCGGGAGGCGTACGCCTCCCGGTCGTATCCACCCTGGTCACGTCCGCCCGGGTCGCGCCGGCCCTGGTCATATGCGCCCTGGCCGTATCCACGCGAGTCGTGGGCACCCGTGTCGTTGGCACCGGAGCCGTAGGCGCCGGAGTTGTAGGCACCCGAGCTGTGGACGCCGGCGTCGCCGGCACCCAGGTGGTACGCGGCCGAGTCGAGCGCCCCCTGGTCGGGAGCGGCCGGCCCGGGGGCGCCGGGGCGCCCGTACCCGCCGGTGGCGTGGCCGCGCGCGTCCAGCCCGCCGGTGCCCTGGCGTCGCAGGTCGTAGCTGTCAGTCCCGTACCCGGCCGTGTCATAGCCGGCTGTGCTGTAGCCGGCGGTGTCGTAGCCGGCCGTCCCGCCGCTCACGGCCTGGGAGCCCTGGGCGCCCACGTCGTGGGCACCTGGCCGGTAACCGCCGGTGTCGTACGCACCCGTCCGGTGCGAGCCCGTCCCGTACCCGCCAGCACGATGGGAGCCGGTGTCGTACGCGCCGGCGCCGTGGGCGCCGGTGCCGTGGGCGCCGGTGCCGTGGGCGCCGGTGCTGTCGGTACTGATGCTGTGCGCTCCGGTGACGTGGGCGCGGATGTCGTAGGCGCCCGTGTCCTGGGCACCCGTCCCAAGGGCACCCGTCCCGTGGGCAGCGGTGTCGTAGCCGCCGGAGGCGCCCGTGCCGGGCGCGTCCGCGCCGTATCCGCGCTGGCCGGCGTGGGTCTCGGCGGCGGCGCCCTGACTGGCCGCGGCGCCACCGCGGCGCCACCCGGCCCGCTCCGACCGGGGCTGGCGGCCGTTGACCGGGATCGGCATCGTCGCGGGCCCGCCCGGAGCCACCGCGGCGAGATCAGGACGCTGCCCGCGGGCGGGGGCCGCGGCGGCCGGCGCGCCGGGCTCGGCCGGGCGTGCCGGCGCCGGCACGCGGGGCCGCAGCCGGTTGCGCGGCCGGGGCAGGGCGTGCGGCGAGGTGATGTCGCCGGACATCGGCCGGGCGGGCGCCGGCCCGATGAGGTCGTGCACGGAGCGGACGACCTTCGGCTGGCGGGCCCGGTCCTCGCCGCGGAAGCCGGCCTCCAGTTCCCGGCCCTCGAACGACCACGCGACCACGATCAGCCGGCTCGGCGCGGCGACCTTCCCGGCGTGCGCCCGCTCGAGACGGGCGCCCCGCACGGCCTCCCGGGGGATCCAGAACGCCTCGCCGTCCCGGTCGACCCGCACTCCAAGCTCGTAGACGGCGATGTAGTCGCCGTCGTGCCCGGCCAGGCCGCGCGCGGCGATCCACTCCCGCCAGTGGCCGGCGTCCACCGTGCCGAGGTAGCGCCCACGCAGCGGGGCGGCCAGCACGTTCCCGGTCTGCTCCGGCGGCTCGGGCAGGGCCGGCAGGTTCTCCTCCTGCTGTTGCGCACGGCCGCGCCAAGCCCGTCGCATCGCGCCCACGACTGCCACGACCAGCAGCAACAGGCCGAAGGCGAGGAGCAGGTGCAGGCCCGTCTGATCCTTGCCACCGGCGGCCAGCACGGGGCCGGCCAGCGCGAACGGGGTGATCCCCGGCAGGGATGTGGATCGTGAGGCGGAGGTCATATGATCTTCCCGTCGAGCACGGTGGGCCGGCCTCGCAGGAACGTCGCCCGGATGGCACCGGGCAGCGTGCGGCCACCGTACGGAGTGTTGCTGCTCCGGCTGGCGACGGCGAGTGGATCGATCACCCGTCGCGCCTCCGGGTCGAGCAGGGTCAGGGTGGCGGGCGCGCCCACCTGGGCGAAGCTCGCCGGGTCACGCGGCGTGTCGGCGACGGCGCCGATCCGGGCCGGCGCCAACGCCATCCGGTCGGCGACACCGGCCCAGTCGAGCCGGCCGGTTTCGACCATGGTCTGGATCACGATGGACAGCGCCGTCTCGAGGCCGAGCATCCCGGGCCGGGCGGCGGCCCACTCCGTCTCCTTGTCCTCGGAGGCGTGCGGGGCGTGATCGGTGGCCACACAGTCGATCGTGCCGTCCGCGAGCCCGGCTCGCAGTGCCTCTGTGTCGGCCTCGGTGCGCAGCGGCGGATTGACCTTGTACACCGGGTCGTACGAGGCGACGAGCTCCTCGGTGAGCAGCAGGTGGTGCGGGGTGACCTCCGCGGTCACCCGCCAGCCCTTCGCCTTGGCCCACCGGATGAGCTCGACCGAGCCCGCCGTGGACACGTGGCAGATGTGCAGGCGCGACCCGACGTGCCCGGTCAGCAGGGCGTCCCGGGCGATGATCGCCTCCTCTGCGACGGCCGGCCAGCCGGGCAGGCCCAGCCGCGCGGCCATGGCGCCCTCGTTCATCTGCGCCCCGGCGGTCAGCCTCGGCTCCTCCGCGTGCTGCGCGATCACACCGTCGAAGGCCTTGACGTACTCGAGCGCGCGGCGCATGAGCAACGCGTCGGACACACAGTGACCGTCGTCGGAGAACATCCGGACCGTCGCCGCGGAGGAGGCCATGGCGCCCAGCTCAGCGAGCCGCTCGCCGGCGAGCCCCCTGGTCACCGCGCCGACCGGGCGCACGTCGCAGTGCCCGGCGTCCTGGCCGAGCCGCCACACCTGCTCGACCACCCCGGCGGTGTCGGCGACGGGGTCGGTGTTGGCCATCGCGAACACCGTCGTGTAGCCGCCGAGCGCCGCCGCGCGGGTACCGGAGTCGACCGTCTCGGCGTCCTCCCGGCCAGGCTCGCGCAGGTGGGTGTGCAGGTCGACCAGCCCGGGCAGCGCCACGAGCCCGGTGGCGTCGACGACCAGGGGGGCGGGACGGGTCCCGTCGGCGGAGCCCGCGGCGGCCTCGGCCACGACGCCGGTGCGCTCGCCGCCCCCGGCCGGCGCGACCGCGGCGATCGTCCCGTCGGCGATCACCAGATCCCGCGCGTCACCACCCAGCGGACGGACGCCACGCACCACGATCACCGATGTCATGAGGACTCCCGTTCGGCGCCGCTGCCGCCGAGCAGCAGGTAGAGGACGGCCATGCGGACGCTCACGCCGTTCGCGACCTGCTCGACCACCGTCGAGCGCGGCGAGTCGGCCACCGAGGAGGCGATCTCCATCCCGCGGACCATCGGCCCGGGGTGCATGACCAGGGCGTGCTCGGGCATGAGCGCGGCCCGGTCCGCGTCGAGGCCGTAACGGCGGCTGTACTCCCGCTCGGTCGGGAAGAACGCCGCGGACATCCGCTCCCGCTGCACACGCAACATCATGACCACGTCGCTCTTGGGCAGGACCGACTCGAGGTCGTAGGACACCTCGACGGGCCACCCGGAGATACCGAGCGGCAGCAGCGTGGGCGGGGCGACCACGGTCACCCGCGCACCGAGGGTCGTCAGCAGCCAGACGTTGGAGCGGGCCACCCGCGAGTGCAGGACGTCCCCGACGATCGTCACGGCCAGCCCGTCCAGCCGGCCGAGCCGGCGGCGGATGGTGAAGGCGTCGAGCAACGCCTGGGTGGGGTGCTCGTGCGTACCGTCACCGGCGTTCACGACGCTGCCGCGCACCCAGCTGGCCAGCCGGTGCGGGGCGCCGCTCGCGGGATGACGGCAGACGACGGCGTCCGCGCCCATCGCCTCGAGGGTCTGCGCTGTGTCCTTCAGGCTCTCGCCCTTCGACACGCTTGACCCCCGGGCCGAAAAATTGATCACATCTGCCGACAGCCTCTTGGCGGCGACCTCGAAGGACGTGCGGGTACGGGTGGAGTCCTCGAAGAACAGATTGACCACGGTCCGGCCGCGCAGCGTCGGCAGCTTGCGGACCGGCGCGTCCGCGACCCGCGCCATGCGGTCCGCCGTGTCGAGCACCAGCAGCGCGTCGTCGAGCTTGAGATCCGCGGTGGAAAGCAGATGGTTCATCACACCCACCACCTCGGGCGGCGGCGCGGGGTCGCGTGCGCGGTCACGGCGCGTCCGACGAGACAATGAGGACGGCGTCGGCGCCGTCGACCTCCCGGAGCCGGACGGCGACCGACTCGCGGCGCGAGGTGGGCATGTTCTTCCCCACGTAGTCGGCGCGGATGGGCAGCTCGCGGTGGCCCCGGTCGACCAGGACGGCGAGCTGCACAGCGCGGGGGCGGCCATAGGCGGACAGTGCGTCGAGCGCGGCCCGGACGGTGCGCCCGGAGTAGAGGACGTCGTCGACCAGGACGACGACCATCCCGTCGACCCCGCAGTCGGGGATCTCGGTCACCTCGAGGGGGCGCACGCCGCGCAGCCGCAGGTCGTCCCGGTACATGGTCGGGTCCAGGGAGCCCACGGGAAGGGTCACGCCCTCGACCGCGGCCACCCGACGCGCCAGCCGTTCCGCGAGCGGCACGCCGCGGGTCGGGATGCCGAGCAGGACCACGCCGTCGCCGCCGGAGGTCTTCTCCAGCACCTGGTGCGCCATCCGGCTCACGACCCGGTTCATGTCGGCGGCGGAGAGCACGGTGCGGGTGATGCCGAGCCCCTCGGACCCGGTGAGCCCCTCGGACCCGGTGGGGGTGCTGCTCACATCGGCCGTCCCGGCACGGAGCTCGTCCCGTGGACGGGCGGTACGCCCGGTACGCCCGGTCGTGTTCCGGGCAGGGTCGCCTTGTGCGGCCGAGGCCACGAGGTGTCCCTCCTTCCCCGCCTCACTGGACGGTCCTTAAAGGAGCGGTCCACGCGACCGTACCAGCCGCCTCCGGGCCCAAGGGACCGGTCGAGCAGGCCTGAGGGCCGGGGCCACGCAAGACGTCGGCCCGGTACGGACGGATTCCACGGACGCTTCAACCAGCCCGCGAGAGCCGTTGCTGAGAGTGACACGGGTCACGATGCTCCGCATACCGAGCATCAAAATCGTCACTACACGTCACCGTAGATAGACGAAACGCACCGGCCGGCGCCCCATCCGGGAAGTGCCAGCGGCGCTAATGCCAGCCGCAACCAGGAGGCTACAGAAAGTGGTACAAAGAAAGAGGCGACACGACCCCCCGGGTGTCGAGCCTCAACCTGGCGGGCACTACTATCGGTAACCGCCGGCGGCAAGAGCCCCGGTTCCAGCTGATCGACCACGACAGGAGTGGGCACTTCGATGTCCGACTATGCGAAGGCGCTCGGTGCTCGGCTGCGCGCGATACGCACCCAGCAGGGGCTCTCGCTTCATGGCGTCGAGGAGAAGTCGCACGGTCGCTGGAAGGCCGTCGTGGTGGGCTCCTACGAGCGTGGAGACCGCGCCGTCACCGTCCAGCGCCTGTCTGAACTGGCCGAGTTCTACGGCGTGCCGGTAGGGGAGCTGCTCCCCGAAGGCTCCACCGTGGCGCCCCTCGAGCAGTCCCCGCGCATCGTCCTCGACCTTGAACGTCTCGCGCAGGTTCCCAAGGAGCAGGGCGGTCCGCTCGCGCGGTACGCGGCCACCATCCAGAGCCAGCGCGGCGACTACAACGGCCGGGTGCTCTCAATCCGTTACGAGGACCTGCGTTCCCTCGCGGTCATCTACGACACCTCCCCGAGCAAGCTCACCGAGCAGCTCGTGTCCTGGGGTGTTCTCTCGCCGGAGCAGGGCAGCGAGCCGGCCGCGTCGGACGCCTAGTCCCGCCGTCGGCTGGTTCCACACCCGGATGCCCGGCCCGGGCATCCGGACGCACCAGGCACCACGGGCGGACGGTCACCGGGGGGTACCGTCGCTCCGCTCCACCACCCAGCGGTGGCACGCACAGCACCAGCACCAGCACCAGGGATCTTCTGGGGGACGACCCGGTACGTCACATCCGTGACGTACCGGGACACCGCGCAGACTCAGGCGCGAGCCTCGGTACGCGAGCTCAGGCCTCGGCCGACTCGCCGCCCACGGCCTCAGCCGCCCCGGCTGCCCGAGGGCTTCCCTCCGGCACCGGTTTCTCCTTGAGCAGGCTCGCCAGCAGGCCGTTGACGAATGCCGGCGACCGCTCGGTGGAGATCGTCTTGGCCAGCCTCACCGCCTCGTCGATCACGACCCGGTCCGGCACGTCGGAACGCCAGAACAGCTCCAGCACCGCGATCCGGAGGATGTTCCGGTCCACCGGGGGCATCCGGTCCAGTGTCCAGCCCTGGGCGAACCGGGCGATGTGCGCGTCTATCTCGGCCAGGTGGGCCACCACGCCCTCGACGAGGTCCGAGGTGTAGTCCGGCACCGGCGGGTCGGCCTGCGCCCGGTGCGCGGCAAGGGTCTCCATCGCCCGCACCGAGCGCATGTCCGCCTCGTAGAGGACGTCCAGCGCCCGCTTGCGGGCCTTGGACCTGGCGCTCAGCTCGTCACCCGGCCCAGGTACCGGCCGTCGCGGGTGTCGACCTTGACCTTCTCGCCGGTGGTGATGAACAGCGGCACCTGGATGTTCGCGCCGGTCTCGAGCGTCGCCGGCTTGGTGCCGCCGGTCGAGCGGTCGCCCTGGACGCCCGGGTCCGTCGCGGAGATGGTCAGCTCGACGCTCGCCGGAAGCTCGACGTACAGCGGCGCGTCGTCGTGCAGCGCGACGGTGGCAATCGTGTTCTCCAGCATGTAGTCGGCAACCCCGCCGACCACTCCCGGAGGGACCGGGATCTGGTCGTACGACTCGCTGTCCATGAACACGAAGTCGGCGCCGTCACGGTAGAGGTAGGTCATCTCGCGGCGGTCGACGGTCGCGACGTCCACCTTGATTCCGGCGTTGAACGTCCGGTCGACCACCTTGCCGGTGAGCACGTTCTTCAGCGTCGTCCGGACGAACGCCCCGCCCTTGCCCGGCTTGACGTGCTGGAATCCGACGACGTTCCACAACACCCCGTCGATGTCGAGCGTCATGCCGTTCTTCAGGTCGTTCGTTGTCGCCACTGCGCGTGTCTCTCCGTTCCGGTCGCCGTCCGGCCGATCGCCGTAGGCCTAATCGCCGTATGACCGATCGCCGTGTTGTCGACCGACCGTCAGCTGGTCGATCGCCGGCCCGCCGCCCGTCACCGGGTCAGGCCGCGGCAAAGTCTACAGATCGAGGGCATGGCCGCCTCGCAGCCCACGGCGGACCACGCGCGGTGCCAGCCGAACGGTCAGCTCCCGGTAGCGCTCACACCGCCCGCGGCGACCGAGCCGTACGCGGCCAGCAGCAGGCCGGGCTCGGGATCGTCGAATCCGCGCGGCCGGCCGAGCGCTTCGAGCACAACGAAACGCAACCGCCGGCCCCGGGTCTTCTTGTCGACCCGCATCGCGTCGAGCAACGCCGGCCAGCGGTCCCCCCGGTACTCCACCGGCAGCCCGATGGCCCGCAGCAGCTCGCGGTGGCGATCGGCGGTCGCGCGGTCGAGCCCGGCGACGAGCCGGGAGAGCTCGGCGGCGAAGACCATGCCGACCGAGACCGCCGCGCCGTGCCGCCAGGAGAAGTTCTCGACCTTCTCGATCGCGTGGGCGAGGGTGTGCCCGTAGTTCAGGATCTCGCGCCGGCCGGCCTCGCGCGGGTCGCCGGACACCACCGCCGCCTTGACCCGGATCGACCGCTCGACGAGCTCGGGCAGCCGCGCCGACCCGGTCGGATCGGCCTCCAGCAGCTCGAGGATGCGCGGATCGGCGATGAACCCGGCCTTGACGACCTCGGCGAGCCCGGCCCGGACCTCGACCGCCGGCAAACTGGCCAGGGTCGACAGGTCACAGAGCACCGCCAGCGGCTGGTGGAAGGCGCCGACGAGGTTCTTGCCCGCCTCGATGTCGATACCCGTCTTGCCGCCGACCGCCGCATCGACCATCCCGAGCACGGTGGTGGGCACCTGGATGACGTCGACACCACGCAGCCAGCCCGCCGCGGCGAACCCGGCCAGGTCGGTCGTCGTCCCGCCGCCGAGCCCGACCACCAGGTCGTCGCGGGTGAAGCCGACACGGCCGAGGGCGTCCCAGCAGGCGCCCGCGACCCGCAGCTGCTTGGCCTCCTCGCCGTCCGGCACCTCGAACGCGTGCGTCTCGACGCCGGCACCGGCGCCGGCCCGCAGCTCGGCGATGACCGCCGCGGCGGTGGCCCGCAGCGCTCGCGGGTGAATGACCATGACCCGGGTGCGCCCCGCGGCCAGCGCCGGTAGCTCGCAGAGGGCGCCCTCGCCCAGCACCACGTCGTAGGCCCGGTCACCGGACGGGGTGACCTGGATGCGGACCATGTCGGAAACCTTCATCGCGCACATCAGTGCCCCGCCCTCCCGGCGAGCTCGATCAGGATCGCGGCGACGACGTCGTCGATCCCGAGGGCGGCGGTGTCCACGGTGATCGCGGCCACCTCCTCGTACAGCGGACGGCGGGCCTTCAGCAGCGCGGCCAGCCGGGTCCGCGGGCCCTCCACGAGCAGCGGCCGGTCACGCGCGAGCCCGACCCGCTTCGCCGCGTCAGACGCGGTCACGTCGAGGTAGACGACCCAGTGCCGGGCCAGCTCCGCGCGGACGCCGGCGTCCAGCACTGCCCCGCCGCCCAGGGCGAGCACACCCGGGTGCTCGGCCAGGGCGGTCAGCACCGCCGCCCGCTCCGCCGCGCGGAAGTACTCCTCGCCGTGCTCCAGGAACACGTCCGAGACGCTCATTCCGAGGTTCGACTCGACATCGGCGTCGGTGTCGCGGAAGGCCACCCCGAGGCGCGCCGCGACCGCCATACCGACGGTGCTCTTACCCGCCCCCGGCGCGCCGACCAGCACGGCGACCGGGCCGGACACAGCTGCCCCCGGCCCGTCGGCCCGCGCCCCGCTCTCCGCGCGCATGGTCAACGCACCGCCAGCGACTTCAGGTAGCCCTCGTAGTTGCGCCGGGTCTCCTCCACCGAGTCGCCGCCGAACTTCTCCAGCGCTGCGCCGGCGAGCACGAGGGCGACCATCGCCTCGGCGACCACGCCGGCCGCCGGCACCGCGCACACGTCCGACCGCTGGGCGATGGCGACCGCCGGGTCGCCGGTTGCGACGTCGATCGTGGCCAGCGGCTTCGACAGGGACGAGATCGGCTTCATCGCCGCGCGGACGCGCAGCGGCTCGCCCGTCGTCATCCCGCCCTCGACGCCGCCGGCGCGATCGCTGGCCCGCCGGACCCGCCGGCCCGGCCCCTCGAGCGGCTCGATCTCGTCGTGGGCGACCGATCCGCGCCGGCGCGCGGTGCGGAAACCGTCACCGAACTCGACGCCCTTGATCGCCTGGATGCCCATCAGCTCGCCGGCGAGCCGCGCGTCGAGCCGGCGGTCGCCGTGGACGTAGCTCCCCAGCCCCGGCGGGCAGCCGTAGGCCAGCACCTCGACGATGCCGCCGAGGGTGTCCGCGTCGCGGTGGGCGGCGTCGATCTCGGCGACCATGAGCGCGCTGCTGGCCGGGTCGGCACAGCGCACCGGGTCGGCGTCGACGACGGCCAACGAGGTCGGCGGCGGCGTGCCGGGTGGCACCTCGACCGCGCCGATCGCGACGACGTGCGAGACCACCTCGATGCCGTACGCCTGGCGCAGCAGCGCCCTGGCGACCGTGCCCAGCGCGACCCGGGCGGCCGTCTCCCGGGCGCTCGCCCGCTCCAGCACCGGCCGCGCGTCGTCGAAGCCGTACTTCTGCATGCCGGCGAGGTCGGCGTGACCCGGGCGCGGGCGGGTGAGCGGGGCGTTGCGGCCCAACCCCTCCAGCTCCGCCGGGTCGATCGGGTCGGGCGCCATCACCCGCTCCCACTTCGGCCACTCGGTGTTGCGCACGACGACGCTCACCGGGCCGCCCAGGCTGACCCCGTGCCGCAGGCCGCCGAGCAGCTCGATCTCATCCTGCTCGAACTTCATCCGGGCGCCGCGACCGTGGCCGAGACGGCGCCGGGCCAGCTCGGCGCCGATGTCCGCGCTGGACACCCGGATGCCCGCCGGCAACCCCTCGACCGTCGCAACCAGTGCGGGGCCGTGTGACTCCCCCGCTGTCAACCAACGCACCATGCCTGCCAGTCTTTCACGGCCGGTCCGGTACGAGCCCCCGTCGCGGGCCGGAGATCGCTCAGCCGGCCGGCTCCCAGCCCACGCCGAGCACCGCGATCAGCGCCCCGAACAGCAGAAACGGGCCGTAGGCGATCGGATCACGGCGGGACACGCGGCGCAGCGCCAGCAGCACGAGGACCACCGCACCGGAGATCATGGTCGTCGCGACCAGCCACACCACGACGGCCGACCAGCCCAGCCAGCCCGTCGCCACGCCGAGCAGCCCGGCGAGCTTCACGTCCCCCCGCCCCAGCCCGGCCCCCGGCAGCAGGCGCAGACCCGCGTACAACAGCCAGGCCACGGCGCCGGCGAGCAGCGCCCGCGGCCAGCGGCCGGGCGCGCCCTCGGCCAGCGCGGGCACGGCGAGCAGCGCGGCCAGCACGGCGTACGAGGGCAGCACGATCACGTCCGGCAGGCGGTGCACCCGCAGGTCCACGGCGGCAAGCACGACCCCGACGACCGTCAGGTACAGGTACGCGGGCAGACGTCCCGGGTGCGGGTAGGTCGACGCGGCGACGGCGGCGATCAGGACGGCGGTGACGGCGCCGAGCACGGCCGGCGCGGGGGTCGCCCGGCGCGGCAAACGGCCGTCCACCGGATCGAAGGAGTCGACGACCCGGGGCAGCAGCGGGATCGGCAGCGCGGCGCAGACCGCGGCCGCCACGGTGGCGGCGACCACCGTGTTCACCTGACCACCCTGTTCACCTGACCATCGTGCTCATCCGACCGCCGGGCTCATCCGATCCGGCTCGCGACGCGGGCCGACAGCGCCGCGTGGCCGGCGGCGAGCAGGACCCGTTCGTCCACCGGGCGGCCGGTGAAGTGGCACACCTGGCCGACCGCCTGGCCGGCCAGCACCTCGAGGCCGCCGACCACCCGCGCACCGCCGCGGTAGGCGCAGGCCGCCAGCGCCGTGGGCCAGGGGTGGTAGAGGAGCTCCAGCAACGCGCAGGTCACCGGCCACGGGCGACGCGCGAGCTCGTCGGTCACCCCGGCGGGGGTCGTGGCGACCACCAGGTCCGGCCCAGCCGGCATCCCGCCGCTGAGGATGTCCCAGGGCAGCGCCGTGACCGAGACGCCGAGCCGGGCGCCGATGCCGACGAGCTCGGCGACCGCGTCGGGGCGGCGCGCCACGATCGCGACCCGAGTGGCACCGACCCGGGCGAGCGCGGCGACCACTGCCCGCGCCGTCCCGCCGGCCCCGAGCACCAGCGGCTGGACCGGGGCCGCGCCGCCGGTGAGCCGCCGCAGCGCGTACCCGACGCCGTCGACGTCGGTGTTGAACCCGGCGAGCCGCCCGTCCTCCCGGACGACCACGGTGTTCACGGCGCCGAGCAGGGCCGCGGTGGGCTCGACGTCGTCGAGCAGGTCGACCGCGGCGGTCTTGAGCGGCATCGTCAGCGAGACCCCGGCCCAGCCGGGCTCGTCACGCAGGCGGTCGAGCATGCCCGGCAGGCCGGCCTCGTCGCACTCGATCGCCGTGTAGGTCCAGTCCAGGCCGAGCCGCTCGTAGGCGGCCGTGTGCAGCACCGGGGAGAGGGAGTGACCGATGGGCGAGCCGAGCACCGCCGCCCGCCCGGCGTGCGGACCCGGCCCGGCCGGCTCCGCACGGTCACGAGAGCTGATCACCACGGCTACTCGGCCCCTCCCTGGCGGTGGTATTCGTCCAGCGCGTCCTGGAACTCCGCGTCGGTGGTGGCGAAGACCGTCTCATGCGTCTGCGGCATGGAGACGAAGTAGAACCACGACCCCTGTGCCGGGCTGAGCGCGGACTCGATCGCCCAGGTACTCGGGTTCGAGATCGCGCCGGGTGGGAGACCCTCGACCGCGCGGGTGTTGTACGGATTGTTCTGGCGGAGTTGGTCCTGGGTCAGCGGGCCCTCGTACTCGTCGAGGGCGTACCGGGTGGTCGAGTCCATGTCGATCCGCCGGAAGCGGCCCGAGGTGTCGTTCAGCCGGTTGTAGATGACCCGCGCCACCTTGGGCCCCTCGCCCTCGTTCGCCACCTCCTTCTCGATGATGGAGGCGATGATCACAACGTCCTGGGGCTTCACGTGCCCGGCCTCGGCGCGCCCGACGAGGTCGATCTCCTCGGCGTTGGCCCGGAACCGGGCGACGGCCTCCTTGAGCACGTCCACCGGGTCCGTGCCGGGCGCGACGTCGTAGGTCGACGGGAAGAGGTAGCCCTCCAGCCCCGTGGCGTAGTCGGGCAGGCCCAGCGTCGACGGCTTGCGCGCGATCGCCTCCAGGTCGGCCACCGGCGTGCCCGTACGTGTGGACAGCTCCTTGAACACCTGCCGGACCGTGTCCCCAGGGCTGATCGTGTAGCGGAACAGCGCGGAGGACGCGTCGTCGAGCAGCGCGTCGAGCGCCGCCACCGCGCTCATCTTCGAGCGCAGCCGGTAGGTGCCCGGCTGGATCGACAGCGCGCGCTGGTCCCGCGACGCGAGGTTGACGAAGGACTGCCGGCTGGCGATCACGTCGGAGGCGGCCAGCCGGCCCGCGATCTCCGACGACGTGGCGCCGGCGGGAACCTGAACGACGACGATGCCCTCGCCGGACCCCGCGTAGTCGGCCGCGGGCTCCCCGCCGATCCGGCCGATGACCTTGCCGACACCGAAGATCCCCGCGCCGACCAGGACGGCGACCACGACCAGCACACCGATCAGCTTCGGCAGAGCCGAGCCCGGCCGACGTCCATCGGGCCGCCCCCGGTCATCGTCACGCCCACGCCTCGGCGGGGCGGCCCCGTCGTCGGGGTCGCCATCGGCGTCGTCGTCATAGGCGCCGCCGTAGGCCCCGTACGCGTCGGCCTCGTCCGGCTCGAAGCCGTCCTCGTAGCCGGCGGGCTCGCGCTCACCCGCGGCCAGGCCGGCCCGGTCGCGGCCGTCCACGCTCCCGGCGCGGCCGCGGCGGGAGCGCCGCGCACCCGCCGCGGCACGGCGTTGCTCCTCGTACGCCCGGTCGTCGTAGTCCCGGTCGTCGTAGTCGTCGTAGCCCGCGCCGTCGAGCAGCTCGTCGAATCCGTCCCCGTCCCGGATCACGCCGAATCCAGGGGCCGCCCAGTACCGCCCGAGGCGGCGCCGCCGGATCCCCCGCGTGCCCGGCGGACGTCCAGGTGGTGCTGCAGGATCTGCACTGCTGCCTCCTGATCCACGAGATCACGGCGGGCCCGGGAACGCAGTCCGCGCTCAGCCATTCTGCGATGCGCCACGACCGTGGTCAGCCGCTCGTCGACGAGACGGACCGGCACGGGCGCGACACGCGCGGACAGCACCTCCGCGTACCGCCGCGCGAGCCGGACGGCCTCGCCCTCCCGGCCGGAGAGGTGACGCGGCAGACCGACGACAACTTCGACAGCGTGCCTGTCCCGGACGATGTCGGCAAGCTCGTCGATGTCCGCAAAGCCACGGCGAGACACATCTCGGCGCAGAGTTGTCACCGGCACGGCGAGCAGACCGTCAGGATCGCTCACCGCCACACCGACCCGCACCGACCCGACATCCACCCCGATCCGCACGCCGCGCCCCGCGTCCGCCTGCCCGCCGGCCGCGGAATCCGAACCGGCCGCGGAATCCGAACCGGCCGCGGAATCCGAACCGGCCGCGGAATCCGCGCCAGCCGCGGAATCCGCGCCAGCCGCGGAATCCGGAGCGGTCACGGGGTCCGGGCCGGGCCGGGGCGACGCCGCGGCCGCGCCGCCGGTGTCCCCCCGGCCCACACCGGTGTCGTTCACGCGCCCTGGTCGGCGACCAGCTCGCGCAGCCGGGCGAAGACCTTCGGGATCATGTCCGCGTCACCGCGTCCGCCCTGGGCGACGTCAGGCTTGCCGCCGCCCTTGCCGCCGAGCGCGGCCCAGGAGTGCCGGACCAGGTCGCCGGCCCGCAGGCCGCGGGTCCGCGCGGTCTCGTCGGTCGCCACGACGACTGCCGCGCCGGCGGCCTCGACGACCGCGACCACCGTCGGCCGGCCGGCGAGCCGGCCGCGCACATCCAGGGCGAGCAGGCGGACGTCGTCTGCCGGAGTGCCCGCGGGCACCTGCGCGGTGACCAGCGCCACGCCCCCCACGTCCTCGGCGCCGGCGGCGAGCGCCGCCGCGCCGGCCAGCACCGCCTGTGCCCGCAGCCGCTCCAGCTCCTTCTCCGCCTCGCGCAGCCGCCCGACGATGTCGGCGACCCGGTCGGCGAGCTCGTCCGGACGGGCCTTGAGCGCGCTGGAGAGCTGCGAGACGAGCACGTGCTCGCGGGCCAGGAACCGGAAGGCGTCCATGCCGACCAGCGCTTCCACCCGGCGCGTCCCGGCCGAGATCGACGACTCGGACAGCAGCTTGATCGCGCCAAGCTGGGCCGAGCTGGCCACATGGGTACCACCGCACAGCTCGCGGGCGTAGTCCCCGACGTCCACGACACGGACCCGGTCGCCGTACTTCTCACCGAACAGCGCCATCGCGCCCAGCCGGCGCGCCTCCTCCTGAGAGGTGACGTACCAGCGGACCTCCAGATCACGCAGGGCGATCTCGTTGACCTCGTCCTCGACGTCGGCGAGGACGGAGTCGGGCACCGCGCCGAGCGCGTGGAAGTCGAAGCGCAGCCGGCCCGGCGAGTTCAGCGACCCGGCCTGCGTCGCCGACTCCCCGAGCGCCCGGCGGAACGCGGTGTGCACGAGGTGGGTGGCGGTGTGCGAGCGCGACACCGCGCGCCGGCGCTCGACGTCCACCTCGGCGAACACGTCCGCCCCGACGCGCAGCTCGCCGCCGAGCACCTTCACCCGGTGCATGACCAGGTCGGGCACCGGGCGCTGGACGTCGAGCACCTCGGCCTCGCCGCCGTCGAACCGGATCCGGCCCAGGTCGGCCTCCTGGCCACCGCTCTCGGCGTAGAAGGGGGTCGCGTCGAGCAGGATGCCGACCTCCTCCCCCTCGCCGGCCGCGGTCAGGCTGCCGCCGTCACCGATGCCGACGATGCCGACGATGCCCGACTCGCGCCCGAGCTCGGTGTAGCCGGTGAACGTCGTCGGGCCGGAGGCGGCGAGGATCGGCCGGAAGGCGGAGAGGTCCAGGTTGCCGATCCGCCGGGACGCCCGGTCGGCCTTCGCCGCCTGGCGCTGGCGCTCCATCAACCGGCGGAAGCCCGCCTCGTCCACGGTCAGGCCCGCCTCGGACGCCATGTCCATGGTCAGGTCGATCGGGAACCCGTAGGTGTCGTGCAGCCGGAACGCCGACTCGCCGCTGAGCTGGGACGACCCGCTGGACCTGGCCTGGGTGACCGCGGTGTCGAAGAGGGTGGTGCCCGTGCGCAGCGTCTCCAGGAAGGCCGTCTCCTCGGCGACCGCGACGGCCGTGATCGCCTCGGCCTGGTCGACCAGCTCCGGGTAGATCGGACCCATCGCCGCGCGGACCACACCGAACAGCTCGTCCATGACCGGCTCGCGGGCGCCGAGCAGCCGGGCGTCACGCACCGCCCGGCGCAGCATCCGCCGCAGGACGTACCCGCGGCCCTCGTTGGACGGTGAGACCCCGTCCGAGATCAGCATCGCCGCGGTCCGGGTGTGGTCGGCGACGACCCGCAGCCGGACGTCGGAAGCCGGGTCGGCGCCGTAGCGGGTGCCGGTGAGCCGGCCGGCCGCATCGAGCACCGGACGGGAGATGTCGATCTCGTACAGGTTCTCGACACCCTGCAGGATGGTGGCCATCCGCTCCAGGCCCATCCCGGTGTCGATGTTGCGGGCGGGCAGATCACCGACGATCTCGTAGCCGTACTCGCTGCCCTCGCCCCGCGCGAACTGCATGAAGACGAGGTTCCAGATCTCCAGGTAGCGGTCCTCGTCCGCCTCCGGGCCGCCCTCGCGCCCGTACGCCGGGCCGCGGTCGAAGTAGATCTCGCTGCACGGGCCGCACGGGCCGGGCACACCCATCGACCAGAAGTTGTCCTTCTTGCCGCGCCGCTGGATGCGCTCGGCGGGCAGCAGGGTGCGCCAGATCGCCTCGGCCTCGTCGTCGTCCAGGTAGACGGTGGCCCACAGGTCGTCGGGGTTGAAGCCGTAGCCGTCGACGATCAGCTCGAAGGCGAACGGGATCGCCTCGGCCTTGAAGTAGTCACCGAAGGAGAAGTTCCCGCACATCTGGAAGAAGGAGGCGTGCCGGGCGGTGCGGCCGACGTTGTCGATGTCCACGGTCCGCACGCATTTCTGCACGCTGGTCGCACGGTTCCACGGCGCCTTCAGGTCCCCGAGGAAGTAGGGCTTGAAGGGAACCATGCCGGCGTTCACCAGCAGCAGGGTCGGGTCCTGCGCCACCAGGGACGCACTCGGGACCACGGTGTGACCCCGCTCGGAGAAATGGTTCAGAAAGCGGCGGCGGATCTCGGCCGTGTCCATCGGTTCACGTCGTCCAGGGTCGTCGGGATAAGGCACCCGGCCACCCGGCCGACGCCGGGCGTGCACCCGGGATCGGCCGTGACCGGTCGGAGGTCATGGCCGGCGCGCGCCGGGGACCAGACGCATCGTCCGTTCCGGGTCGAACTCGTCAGGACCCGGGGCAGCGGTGTCCTGGTCGCTCGCGGCAGCCCCTGTGCTCGTGGCGGCGCCTGTACGCTCGCCGTCGCCGGAGCCGTCCGCGTCGTCGAGGCCGAGCGCGGAGCGGATCTCCTCCTCCCGCTCGGCCATCGCCTCGCCGACGTCGGCGGCGAACTCCCGCACCGACTGTACGAAAGACCCGGCCAGACTCGTCGGCGACAGCGAGGAGACCGCGCGGGCGACCTGGCGCACCACCAGCACCCCGGTGGCCGCGCCGAGGGCGACGTAGAACATCCTCGTCCCCATCAGCGACGACCCCGGCCGCCCGCGCCGGACGCGGTGACCTCGGGCGCGCGGCGCGCGGCCCGGCGCTGCGACTTCTCCGCCTTCATCTCGGCCGACACGCGCGCGGTGACATCCGCCTTCGCCCGCTTCGCGACCGCCTGCCGCACGCCGTAGCTGAACGCGGCGACCCGCACGATCGGCCCGCCCAGCGTGGCGGCGAACAGCGACGTCAGCGACGACACGTTGGTGGTCACCGTCTGCACGTTCGCCGTGATCGCGTCGATCCGGTCGAGCTCCTTGTTGACGTGGGCGAGCGCGACGTTGACCTCGTCCACGGTCGCCCCCGCCTGCCGGACCCGGGCGGTGCCCTCGTCGATCACGATCCCGGTCTGCCGTACCCGGGCCGCGGCCTCGTCGAAGATCTTGCCGAGCTTGTACAGGACGTAGCAGGCGAAGAGCACGAGCACCGCGAACGCCCCAGAGGCGATCAGGCCCGCGACCGCACCACCGGACATGTGCTTCGCCTCCATCGTTGTCGGTAACGCCAGTCGTAGGTAACGCCTGTCTCAGGTAACGCCAGTGCCGGGTAACGCCTGGTGACACCGGCCACCGAGGCCGGCCGGACCACCGGGGCCGCCCTGCGCGGGCCGGGGCAGTCCCGCCGGGACACCGTTCCGCCCGTCACGCCGCACCGGCCGTCACGCCGCACCGCCTGCCACGGCGGCCGTCACGCCGTCCGGTGCGGCGCCCTCGTGCGGTGGTCCGGGTGGTCTGCCGGTGCCGTTCGCCAGTGACCTTACCGACCGGTGTGCACGCACCACCGGTAACCCCCGGGCCGTCCGTGTCCGTCCCCGGCCGGACGGGCCGGCGCCGGGTGGTCAGCCGGAGGTGTCCGCCGGGGGGTCTGGCGGCTGTCCCCGCAGCACTCCGCGCAGCAGCAGGAGCCGCTCGCCCGCCCGCCGCTCGAACCCGTGCCCGGTCGGGTGGTAGTAGTCCGACCCGGCGAGGACGTCCGGCGCGTACTGCTGTCGGACCACCCCGTCCGGGTGATCGTGCGGATACCGGTACCGCTCGCCGTGACCCAGCCGCGCCGCGCCCCGGTAGTGCGCGTCACGCAGGTGCGGCGGCACCGGCCCGACCCGGCCCGACCGGATGTCGGCCGTCGCCGCGTCCAGCGCGGTGATCACCGCGTTCGACTTCGGCGCCAGCGTCAGATGGATCACCGCCTGGGCCAGGGCGAGCCGTGCCTCCGGGAGCCCGACGAGCTCGAGGGCCTGGGCCGCCGACACGGCGACCCCGAGCGCCCCGGGATCGGCCATCCCGACGTCCTCGCTCGCCAGGATGATCATTCGGCGTGCGACGAAACGCGGGTCCTCGCCGGCCTCCAGCATCCTGGCCAGGTAGTGCAGTGCGGCGTCGACGTCACCGCCGCGCATCGACTTGATGAACGCGCTGACGACGTCGTAGTGCTGGTCGCCCTCCCGGTCGTAGCGGACGGCGGCGCGGTCCACCGCCCGCTCGAGGAGGTCGAGCTCGAGGCGGACGGGACCGGCTCCGTCCGGACCGGCTCCGTCCGGACCGGCCGCGGCGAGCGCCGCCTCCGCGCCCGCCTCGAGCGCGGTCAGCGCGCGCCGGGCGTCACCGCCGGCGACCCGGACCAGGTGCTCGCGGGCCTCCTCTGCCAGCACGAGGCGCCCGCCGTAGCCGCGCGGATCGGTCACCGCACGCTCCGCCAGCTCGGCGATGTCGGCGTCGGTCAACGGCTCGAGGGTCAGCAGCAGCGACCGGGAGAGCAACGGGGAGACAACACAGAAGAAAGGATTCTCCGTGGTCGCCGCGACCAGCGTCACCCACCCGCGTTCCACGGACGGGAGCAGCGCGTCCTGCTGGGTACGGGTGAACCGGTGCACCTCGTCGATGAACAGGACCGTCCGTACACCGGACATCGACAACGTCTCGCGGGCCTCGTCCACCACCGCGCGGACGTCCTTGACACCCGCGGTGACAGCCGAGAGCTCGCGGAACCGGCGCCGGGTGGCCCGGGACACGATGTGCGCCAGCGTGGTCTTCCCGGTACCGGGCGGCCCCCACAGCACCACCGAGGTCGTCCCGCCGCCCTCCACCAGCCGGCGCAGCGGGCTGCCCTCCGCCAGCAGGTGACGCTGCCCGACGACCTCGTCCAGGCCGCGTGGGCGTAACCGGGCCGCGAGCGGGCCGGAGGAGGCGAGCGTCTCGGCCAGCTCCGCGTCGAAGAGACTCACCCGACCACCGTACGGCCGGGGTCCGACACCGATCCGAGAGCAGGCGGACGGCGTCCGCGGGCACTGGCGGAGGTCACCGCCACCCATGGTGGGCGTCACCCGTCCAGCCGACCGGGTCGGCCGGGCCCCGCTGGTCCGGCGGATCGCGCCGGTCCACGGCGTCCCAACGGTCCGCGGCATCCGGCCGCTTCAGGGCATCCCGCCGGTTCGCCGGGCCGGCCGGGCCGGCCGGCCCGGGCCGGTGCCCCCGGTCCCGCGGCGCGTTCGACGTGACCGCTTCGAGGGGACCGCTCCGCTGCGCCGCCCAGGCGGCCCGCTCGTCGGTCCCGGACCGCTCGCCTCCGCCGACCCGATCGGCCTGCTCCGGCCGCTCACCCCCACCGACCCGGCCGTCGCCACCGGGGCGCTCCCGGTGGGACGGGCCGCCCTCGACCCGCCCGGCGCCCGGCCGGGGCCCGCCGCGATGCCGGCTGCGCTCCTGGACCGGGGCGAACGGATCGGAATAGGTGACCCCGCCGAGCGCGGCGAAGATCACGACCGCGAGCACGGAGAAGGCGATCACGCACACCAGCATCGCCAGGGTGATCGGGTCCGCCCCGGTGACCGGGGACAGCACGGCGGCCGTCTGGACCTGCGTCGCGGCCATCGCCGTGTAGTGCATCCCGCAGACGGCCACGGCCATGACCAGCGAGGCCAGCACGACGTGCAGCCCGGTGAGCACACGGAAGGCGATCCACAGCGCGGCCAGCGCGGCGACGATGGCGACGCCGACCGACAGGGCCACCAGCCCGTGCCGGTAGCTGATGTCACTTCCGACGTGCATCGCGGCCATGCCCGTGTAATGCATCGCGGCGACGCCGAGCCCGGCGACGACGCCACCGGCGGCCAGCCGCACCGGGCTGTCCGGACGCCGGGCCACCAGCGACAGGCCCACCGCCGAGACGGCGATCGCGATGAGCAGGGACAGCCCGGTGAGCGGCAGGTCGTACCGCACGTCGCGGTCGGCGACCTGGTAACCGATCATTCCGATGAAGTGCATGGACCACACCGCGCCGCCACCGAGAGACACCGCGGCCAACATCGTCCACCGCAACCTCGCCCGCCCCTCGGCGGAAGGTATCCGCATCGCGCTCACCAGCGCCGCGAAGGAGCCGATCACGGCGAGCAGTACGGACACCGCGGCGAACAGAAGATCCTGACTCGAATGTTGATGGGCCATCTGCACCGTGATCAATTTCCCCCCAGACCAGCCGAAAGACGCCCATTCCTAACACAAGTTCTCAGCTAACGAGAACTTGCGCGCCGAATTACACCGGAGGAAGTAACAGACGCCGCACCGAGCCGTGGCGGCCCCGGGTCAGGACTTCGGTCCCTACGGTGACAGGCCAGAGACCCCTTGTGGCATGCGACGCCTACGTCACCACGGAGCAATAAAATCACTCTGAGCAACAACCCGCTACTCACCGCTACGAAGCGCGTTCGTCGGCCCCACACCCCGAGGCCCGTGCCCGACGGCCTCTCGAGGTCGCCCCGCTCTTTCCTCAACCCGTCGGCGGCAAACCGTCCGCGAATTCGGTCCGTCCCGGCGCGCAACCCGGCGAATGGTCGGTGAATACCGACGCGGGCGACCGGGGCACGGCACTCCGGAGTGGTTCACGAGCCGATAACGGGGGCAGGGCGCAACCACCACGTATCGGCGTCCCGGAAGTGCGTCGATTTTCCGCACGAACGGTCGAACAGGATGTAGGTGGCCTGTAAGTGCCGGTCACGGTGGATGGCATGGGACACACGTCCGGATGTCGAGAGCCCAGCCGCTCCACCACCGACGACACCGCCGCGCGCCGTGCCGGCGGTGCGCGGGAAGCCGCCACGCAGTGGAAACGGCCGGGCTACGCGCATTCCCGGCCGGCCACGCATCCTCCGGTCACGCTTCCGGGCCACCGGGACACGAAGCGGCGGAGCTGCACAGATGCCAAACGGGCGCGCCCTTGGCCCACATGGGTAGCTGCAATCGGTTGACTGGAGCCCCTTATCTGGAACACGCTTCCGATGCCGGGGGCAAACGTCGGTGCCGACTACCGGGAACTCACCGGAACGGCACGGAACACGTCCGGAAAGGAATCCGAGCACACTGTGGGCGTCATCGCGAACGCCGTCGACAGGTCGCCGGCGCGGCGATGACTGCCCGCCGTCGGAGCAGTCACGGCGACGTCGGAAAGTCCGGCGTCGGCCAACGAGTTCATCCGGAGGAAGAGCAGTGTCTGACGGGCTATCGCCGGCCGGCCGGAATACAGCGTCCGGCGCGTTCCACGGCGCAGCACGGACTTCTCCACGCGGCGCCGCGCCCGCTGTCGGCTCCGCCCTCGGCGGCGGGCACGCCGCGGGCCGCCGCGCCGGCGGCCATGCCGAGAACGGCGGGGCGATCGGCCTCGTCGTCGGCGAGCCGGAGGAACCGACCTCCCGCTTCGGGCAGCGCACCCTCGCCTCCCGACTGGCCCGCACCATCGAGCTGGAGATCATCCGGCGCGGGTGGCCGGTCGGCGAGGGGCTCGGGTCGGAAGCCCAGCTCATGGAGCGCTACCAGGTCGGGCGGTCGGTGCTGCGCGAAGCCGTCCGGCTGCTGGAGAGCCGATGGGTGGCTCGGCCGCGGCCCGGTCCCGGCGGCGGCCTTGTGGTGACCGCGCCCGACCACGACGGTGTCCGCGACGTCGCCCGGGTCTACCTCGACTTCGCCCGTGCCCGGCCGGAGCACCTCTGCGAGACCTGGTCCGCCCTGGAGGCCGTGGCCGTCCGCAGGCTCGCCGAACGGATCGACACGGCCGGACTGACCCGGCTGCGCGGTGCGCTGCAGCCGGCCACGCCGGGCGGGCGGGCCGCGGGAGCGCGCTCGCGGACACGGTCAGCCGGCACCCGGCCGGCGCCGGTCGCAGCGGGCTCCACCGGGGAGGCCCCGGTGCTGCTGCACCTCGAGATCGCCCGGCTGGCGGGCAATCCGGCCGCCGAGCTGTTCATCCGGGTCCTGGCGGACCTCTCGCATCCCCGTGAGGAGACCGACCGGCTCGGGCAGTGGTGGCAGCACCCGCTGCACGCCGAGATCGTCGACGCGATCACCCGCGGCGAGGGCGCGCTCGCCGAGCACCTGGCCCGGTCCTGCATCCGGCGGCACGTCGAGGAGGCGACCGCCCACCGGCACTGATCACCACCCGCACTGACAACACCACCGGCACTGACGCGACCGGCACTGGCCCGCAATGGCACCGACCCCCGCTGGCACTGGACTCCCCTGGCCCCGTCAGCGGCGCCGACATCGGCGCCGCTGACGCTGACGGGGCACCGGAGCTGACGGAGCTGACGGAGCTGACGGAGCTGACGCCATGACGCCGGCGCCATGACGCTGAAAACAGATTGCGCGGCGTCGAATGCACCGGCGATTGCGCGGGTATCCAGTCGACCACGACGGATCGCGGCGGCGCGGCGAACATGCTGGTACTCGCACCGCGGTTGGCGCCGCGGGGCCATACACGGACAACCGTACTCGGACAACCACTCGCACGACTTGTTACGCGCTCCGCAGTTGCCCACACAACCATGTCGGACAACAGCACCGGACAACGCCACTGGGCAACACCGGTAGGCAACGCCGCCGGACAACACCGCGAACGAACGCCGCCGAACCGCGACGGCGGACAACAGCCACCGACTACGGCGGCTGACTGCGGTGACCGAGAACAGCGACGGACAACTGTCACGGACAACTGTGGTCGACATCAGTGTCGAAGACCGGGAGGACCACGCCAACAGGGTGCGCTCGGCAGTCTCCTCATTGCGGAACGTGTATCATTCTTCCGCCGGGCACCAAGCGGGCACCGGCAACGGGCGGGCATCTAGGCCGGCCGCACACACACCTGAACCGGCGGGAACGCGGAATGCCCGCGGCGTGATGAGCCGCGTCCGTCCGGAGAGGCACGGAAGAATGACATTAGCCGAGCACCAGCGTGGTGGCAGGACGGCAAAAGGCCCGAGCGGCCGTGCCGCGGTCGCTGGTGGCCCGCTCGGCGGTGGTCTCGGTCAGCAGGTCCGCGTGCCCAAGACCGCCGAGCTCGTCGCGGCCCAGCTCCGCCGCCAGATCGTCCGTGGTGAGCTCGTCGAAGGCGACGCCCTACCCCCCGAAGCCGTCCTCATGGAACAGTTCGGCGTCTCCCGCCCCACCCTGCGCGAAGCCTTCCGCGTCCTCGAATCCGAAGCCCTCATCTCCGTCCGCCGCGGCGCCCACGGCGGCGCCCGCGTCCACACCCCCGACGGCCAGGTCGCCGCCCGCTACGCCGGCCTCGTCCTCGAACACCGCCACACCACCCTCGCCGACGTCCACACCGCCCACACCCTGCTCGAACCCGCCGCCGCACCCAGGGTGGCCTCTCCCTTCTGCCAGTTGCACGGGCACAGCTCGTCGGTCTGCAGCGCGTCGAGTACGCGCAGCACCTCGGCCGGGTTCCGGCCGACGCTGCCGGCGGTGACCATG
>NZ_UBIZ01000369.1:0-1820 GCF_900465275.1 Parafrankia sp. Ea1.12
AATCTGGCGAAGGGGCAGACGGGTCTGTCGGTGGCCTTCGATCTGCCGACGCAGACCGGGTACGACCCGGATCATGTGCTGGCGCGTGGTGAGGTCGGGAAGGTGGGTGTGCCGGTCGCGCATCTCGGTGACATGCGGGCGTTGTTCGAGCAGATCCCGTTGGGCCGGATGAACACGTCCATGACCATCAACGCGACGGCGATGTGGTTGCTGGCGTTGTACCAGGTGGTGGCGGAGGAGCAGGGTGTCGCGGCCGAGGAGCTGACCGGCACGACCCAGAACGACATCATCAAGGAGTACCTGTCGCGGGGGACGTATGTGTTCCCGCCCGGCCCGTCGCTGCGGCTGATCACGGACATTGTGGCGTACACGGTGACGGAGATCCCGCGCTGGAACCCGATCAACATCTGTAGCTATCACCTGCAGGAGGCGGGTGCGACGCCGGTGCAGGAGTTGGCGTACTCGTTGTGCACGGTGATCGCGGTGCTCGACGCGGTGGTCGCTTCCGGTCAGGTGCCGGCGGAGCGGATGGGTGAGGTGTGTGCCCGGATGTCGTTCTTCGTGAACGCCGGGGTGCGTTTCGTGGAGGAGATGTGCAAGATGCGGGCGTTCGTCGCCCTGTGGGATGATCTGCTGCGGACTCGTTACGGGGTGACGGATCCGCGTCACCGCCGGTTCCGTTACGGGGTGCAGGTCAACTCGTTGGGGTTGACCGAGGCGCAGCCGGAGAACAACGTGATCCGGATCGTGTTGGAGGCGCTCGGGGTCACGTTGTCGAAGGATGCCCGTTGCCGCGCGTTGCAGCTGCCTGCGTGGAACGAGGCCCTCGGCCTGCCGCGTCCGTGGGATCAGCAGTGGTCGTTGCGTATCCAGCAGATCCTGGCCTATGAGACGGATCTGTTGGAGTACCCGGATCTGTTCGAGGGCTCGGTGGTGGTGGCCCGGCGGGTGGAGGAGCTGGTTGCCGCCGCGACCGAGGAGATCGACCGGGTGCAGGCGATGGGTGGGGCTGTCGCCGCTGTGGAGAGCGGCTACATGAAGTCCCGGTTGGTGGCTTCGCAGGCGATGCGGCGGGCGCGGATCGAGTCCGGTGAGGACGTTGTTGTCGGGGTGAACCGGTTCACCGAGACCGAGCCGAGTCCGCTGCTGGCTGATCTGGACGCGGCTGTGCAGACGGTGGATCCGGCTGGTGAGGAGGCGGCTCGGGTTCAGGTCGCGGCGTGGCGGGCCGCCCGTGATGCCTCCGTTGTCGACGAGGCGCTGCTGGGGTTGCGTGAGGCGGCGAAGACGGATGCGAACCTGGTGCCGGCGACGTTGGCGTGTGCTCGTGCCGGTGTGACGACGGGGGAGTGGGCGGGTGTGCTGCGTGAGGTGTTCGGTGAGTACCGTGCGCCGACCGGGGTGTCCGCGGCGCCGTCGGCCGCCGCTGCGGGCGCCGGGCTGGGGGAGGTGCGTGACCTGGTGACCGTGACCGCCGGTGAGTTGGGTCGCCGGCCGCGGCTGCTGGTGGGTAAGCCCGGGTTGGACGGGCATTCCAACGGTGCCGAGCAGATCGCGGTACGGGCTCGTGATGTGGGCTTTGAGGTGGTCTATCAGGGGATCCGTCTCACGCCGGCGCAGATCGTCGCCGCGGCTGTGGAGGAGGACGTCCACGTGGTCGGGCTGTCGGTGCTCTCCGGTTCGCATATGAACCTGGTGCCCGAGGTGCTGGACGGGCTGCGTGCGGCTGGTCTCGGGGACGTCCCGGTCGTGGTCGGCGGGATCATTCCGCCCGCGGACGCGGAACGCCTGGCGACGCTCGGTGTTGCGGCCGTCTTCAC
>NZ_UBIZ01000371.1:0-39960 GCF_900465275.1 Parafrankia sp. Ea1.12
GTACCGGATCGGCTCGATCACGAAGACCTTTGTCGCGGTGCCGGGCAGGTGACGGTCCAGCGGATCGGCCAGGTCCAGTACGCCCTCGTCACGCAGGCGCATGACCTGCACCGCGACAAAGGTCTTCGTGATCGAGCCGATCCGGTACTGGACGTCGGCGTCCGGGCTGTGCCCGTCGATCATGCTCCGACCGTCGGCCCAGACCAGCCGGCCGCCGCGCACGACCGCGCCGACCAGCGAGGGCGTGCGCCCCTCCGCCTGCCCGACCGCCAGCCGGTGCAGCAACGCACGGCGGGTGCCCGGTAGCAACTCCTCGGACGGCGACTCCTCCGACGGCAAGGTCATCGCTCGTTTCTAGTCCGGCACAGGCGCCAGGACCAGTCCGTTTACGGAGAACCAGCCCGTTGGCCCGGGCGACCGCGCCGAGCCAGCACGCGGACGGCCCTGGCCTTCTCGGCCGCTGTCGCAGGCGCGCCCCGGTAGCACGCGACCCGGGAACGACCGTCGCGGGCGGATCACGCGGGGCGGATCGCCGGATCGAACGGGGCGAGGAACGGGCTCTGGGGGCCATGCCAGGAGACCGACAACTCCTCCCGCGCCCGGGTACACGCCACGAAGAGCAGACAGCGCTCTCGCTGGACGTCCTGGGCGTGCGCGATTTCGTCCTCCCCAGCTGGCGTTACCGCGCTCGAGGCGGGAACCTGACGCTCGCCGACGCCAAGAACCGCCAGGCACCGGAACTCCAGCCCCTTCATCCGGCGCATGGTGCCGACCACGACCACCGGTATGCCGAGTTCCCGCAGGCTCACGCGGTTGTGGTGAATGCGCTGGCTGGCATCGCCAGCGACGAAGATGTCGTCCGTGCCTGGCGCGACCGCCGCCCGCAGGAAGCGCCACTGCACCGGGCTGAGGTCCTGTGCCTCGTCGATCACGACATGCCGGTATGGCCGTTGTGGCCGCTGTTCCAGCAGGCATGCCGCCTCGACACAGATCATCTCATGAGTCCAGCGGCCGGAGGCGCGAAGATCTCGATCGAAATGCTGCCAGGCGGCCCACACCTGTGCCCGCCGACGAGGCCCGAGCGGACGGCCCCGCCCGACCCGACGTGCCACCACGGTTCCGTCCGACGCGCAGACCGTTTCCCCAGCTGGCGGGCTCCCGGGGGAAGCATCGACCGCGATCTATTAACGAATCCTTCATATCGATGCCACCTGTTCCCACCTGCGGCGGTACCAGAAGGACTGGGAGGGTCGGCCGCGGTGGCCGTCCAGCTTCCGGCGACATACCTCCTTCACAGCCGGGGGCTGACGGTCACCGTCATGCAGGGCTGACGAGGGATGTGGATGTGACTTCGATGGACAGGCGGACTCTGCTGGGACGCGGAGCGGCCGTGGCAGGCGGCGCGGTCGTGGCCTCGGCGCTGCTGCCGGCACTGGACAACGCCGCGCTGGCAGCGTCGCCGGCTCGGGGCGGCAGCGACCAGGCGGGTGGATACGGCCCGCTGTCTCCCCTGGTGCCAGCCAACGAGCCGACCGGCCAGCCGTACCTGGCGCTGCCCGCCGGGTTCAGCTACGTGGTGTTCGGCAAGACCGGCACCCCTCTGGTCAGCGACCCTGGGACTCTCAACGGGACCAGCCATGACGGGATGGCCGCCTTCGCGCTGCGCGGCGGCAGGGTCCGCCTGATCCGCAACCAGGAGGACCGCCAGCCGGCCGGTAGCGGCTCGGTCGCCGGCCCGGCGGCCACCAAGTACGACCCGAAGGCGTTCGGCGGTGTCACGGTCCTCGACTACGACCCCAGGACCCGCACCCTCGTCAACGACTACATCGGACTCAACGGCACCATCGTCAACTGCGCGGGCGGCATCGCCTACCGCGGACGGGGCTGGATCACCTGCGAGGAGACGATCGCCGGGCCGGCCAACGGCTACGACAAGAAGCACGGTTACGCCTACCTCGTCCCCGCCGACGCGGGGAAGACCGTGCCCGCGGTGCCGCTGACCGCCCTCGGCCGGTTCGCCCACGAGGCAGTCGCCGTCGACGACCGGACCGGCTTCGTCTACCTGACCGAGGACGGCGGTTCCGGCCGCGGCTCCGGCTTCTACCGCTTCCTCCCGAAGGACCCGAACAAGCTGGAGAAGGGCGGTCTGCTCCAGATCCTCGCGATCAAGGGCCGCGCGCAGGTCGACCTCCGGCAGGGGCAGAAGGCCTCCGCCTGGCTGCCCGTCGAATGGGTCGACATCGACGACCCGGACCCCGACACCATCGTCGAGGCGGACAAGCCCGGGGCGACGAGCGTGTTCGCGCAGGGCTGGGCCGGGGGCGGCGCGAAGTTCAACCGCCTCGAGGGCATCTGGGCGGCGAAGAGCACGATCTTCTTCTCCTCGACCAGCGGTGGTGACGTCAAGAACGGTGACGTGAACTCCGACGGGTACGCCGAGGGCTTCGGCCAGATCTGGGAGTACGAGCCCGGCAGGGGGCAGGGCACCCGCGGCGGACGCCGGCACACCGACGGGGGGCGCCTGCGTCTGGTGTTCGAGTCCCCCGGCGGCTCCGTCCTCGACTCCCCGGACAACATCACGATCAGCCCGAAGGGCAGCCTGCTGCTCTGCGAGGACGACGCCTCCGACGACGGGGACCTGCACCCGCTGGCGCCCGGCGTGGAAGACGTGAACCGGCTGATCGGCCTGACCCGGACCGGGAAGACCTTCGAGTTCGCGGTCAACCACTTCAGCAGCGCGGAGTTCGCGGGCGCCTGCTTCGCCCCCGACGGCAGGACCCTGTTCGTGAACGTGTTCGGTGGCGTCGAGGTGGGCAGCGGCTTCACGGCCGCGATCACCGGCCCGTGGAACCGCGGCGCCCTCTAGCCACACCGTGCCCTCTTCGGTGTCGGAAAACGACACCGAAGAGGGACCTGTGAGCTACGGCGCGGGAACGGCCCGGTAGTAGGCCCAGCCACGGCTCTGCGGCTTCGTGTGTGGGCGGCTTCGTGTGTGGCCGTGGCCATGGCCATGGCGGTTCCACGTGGCCGAGCACCATGTTTTCGAGGCGGTGCTCCGGCGTGCCCTGCGGTCAGTGTTTGACGAGGCGGGCGGTGTCTCGGAGGGTCGCCAGGCGGGCGCGGTACTCCTGTTCGTCGATCTCGCCGCGGGCGAAGCGGCCAGCCAGAACCTCCTCGGGTGAGGGTACGACTGGTCCGTGAGCGGCTCCGGGCTCGCTGGACGAGCGCGTTGCAGGACGTCTCCGTTCGTCGGAGCGGATCAGGGCCCGCACGAGCAGCACCGCCCCGGTGATGAGAACAGCCCAGAACAGCAGCATGCCCATGGACATGGCGAACCAGCCCCAACCACTGATATCATGATCATTCCAGTACATCATCACGCAGTTACCTCCCGGAGCGGCGGGGTGACAGCAATGCGGTAAGACCCGCACCGCGCCCCTGCCCCTGCCCCTCAAAGCGTGCGCCCTCCGCCGTGGGAGCGCAGGGGACGTTCGCCCCAGCGCGTCCGGCCAACCGGCAGGCCATCTCGGTACACACAGGCCATCTCGGTACACATTCGTCTCCGGCAGCCGCCTGGTCGGCCCGCCCCGGGTAGGACCGCGCCCGCGTCAGCGAGAGCTGTGATGGCATACGGGCGAGTGTGTCGAAGGGAAACGTGTGGAGCAGTTGACTGACCTGGAAGCCGCGATCATGGATCGGGTGTGGTCCGCGCGAGGTCCGGTGGCGGTCCGCGACGTCCGGGAACTGCTCAGTCCGACCCGCGTGCTGGCCTACACCACGGTCATGACCGTCATGGACCGGCTGTACCGCAAGGGCTGGCTGACCCGGGAGCGCTCCGGCCGGTCCTACCACTACCAGCCCGTCCTGAGCCGCAGCGCGCACACGGCACGGATGATGCGCTCCGTGCTCGCGGAGGCTGACGATCGTGGTCTGGCGCTGCTCCACTTCGTGGAGGCGATGGATCCCGGCGAGTACGAGACGTTGCGGGAGGCGGTGCGCTGGCATGCCGGCAACCGTGGCGATGACGGCGAGGGCCCTGCGCGACGATGATTTTCGGGATTCTGATCCTTTACATGGTTGCTGTCGCGTGGGGCCTTCCGCGTTGTCTTCGTGGCATGTCGTGGACGTCGCGCACCCCGCGGCTCGCGGTCGCCACCTGGTTGGCGGGAACGGTGTCGGTCGTGTCCATGGCGGTGCTGACCGGTGCGCTGCTCGTCGTGCCCCTGCACGCGATCGGCGACATCGTGGTGCTGCTCGTGCAGTGGTGCGGGTGGACCGAGCACGCCTTCCCCGTCCTTCCGCCGTGGACAGCGCCGCGGCTGGTCGGGCTGGGCCTGGTCGGGCTGGGGCTGCTCCGGCTCGTGCAGGTCGGTGTCGCGGTCACGCATGCCCGGTGGGCGGACCAGGCCCGGCACCGGCACGACGTCCGGCTTCTGGGACGGTTCCATCCCCGGCTGGGGATCTACGTCCTGGATCACACGAGACGCGGGGCGTTCTGCCTGCCCGGCAAGGGAGGCACCGTCGTGGTCACCCGCGGGGCGCTGCGTGTCCTCCAGCCCGCGGAACTCGACGCCGTGATCGCCCACGAACGCGCTCATCTGACGGGCAGGCACCATCTGATCCTCACGGCGGCAGCCGTGCTCGCCCGCGCGTTCCCGACTGTGCCGCTGTTCGCCGTCGGCCACGAGGAACTACGCCGACTCGTCGAACTCGCCGCCGACGACAGCGCGGCGCGCCGCAGCACCCCACGCGTGGTCGCCCAGGCCGTGCTGCGGCTCGCCGCTCCTCCCAGTCCTCTGCTGGGGATGGCGAACACCGCGGTACACCAGCGGGTGATCCGTCTCATGGCCGACCGTCCGCCGCTGTCTCGCTCCACGGTCCTGGGCCGCGTGCTGCTCGTCGGCCTGCTGCTGGCTCTCCCCCTGCTGGTGACGACCATCCCGGCGTTGAGCGACCTGACGGACCACTGCGCATGACCGCCTTCTCCGTGGGACGGGGACCGACTCGCCGCCAGCGCCGGGGCATCCAACTCGATCAGATGCCTCTCGTGTCGCCCTGTGCGGCGAACCGTCGCAGCCGCAGGCTGTTGGCGACGACGAACACGGAGCTGAACGCCATCGACGCACCCGCGATCATGGGATTCAGCAGGCCAGCCGCGGCCAGGGGCAGCGCCGCGAGGTTGTAGGCGAACGCCCAGAACAGGTTTCCTTTGATCGTCGCCAGGGTCCTGCGGGACAGCCGGATCGCGTCGACCGCGGCCCGCAGGTCGCCGCGTACCAGAGTGAGGTCGCTGGCTTCGATCGCGACGTCGGTGCCGGTACCCATGGCCAGACCGAGGTCGGCCTGCGCGAGCGCGGGGGCGTCGTTGACCCCGTCGCCCACCATCGCGACGACCTTGCCCTCGGACTGCAGGCGCCTGACCACGTCGACCTTGCCCGCTGGCAACACCTCCGCGATGACGGTGTCGGGGCCGACGTCGATGCCGACCTCCGCCGCGACAGCGCGGGCGGCGGCCGTGTTGTCGCCGGTGAGCAGTACCGGGGTCAGCCCCAGCCCACGTAGCTGGGCGACGGCCTGCGCCGAGGTCGGTTTCACGACGTCCGCGACGACGAGCACGGCGCGGGCCTCGCCGTCCCAGGCGACGCCGACGGCGGTCCGGCCACCCGCCTCGGCGGCGTCCCTGGCCGCGACGAGGTCCGGCGGCAGCGGCAGGCTCCAGTCCGCCAGGAACGCCGAACGCCCGACGAGTACGGCACGCCCGTCGACGACGCCGTGGACGCCGAGTCCTTCGACGTTGCTGAACTGGTCGACATCAGGCAGGTCGCCGACCTGGTCGCGGGCCGCCCGCACGATCGCGGCCGCGATGGGGTGCTCGGAGGCGTTCTCCAACGCGCCGGCCAGCCGCAGCACCTCGGTCTCGTCCACGTCGGCGGCGGTGTGGATCTCGACAAGGCTCATGCGGCCGGTCGTGACCGTGCCGGTCTTGTCGAGCACGATCGTGTCGACCCGGCGGGTGGATTCGAGTATCTCGGGGCCCTTGATCAGGATGCCGAGCTGCGCGCCCCGCCCCGTGCCGACCAGCAGCGCCGTCGGCGTGGCCAGCCCGAGCGCGCACGGGCAGGCGATGATGAGGACGGCGACCGCGGCGGTGAACGCCGCCGCCGCGCCCGCCCCCGCCCCGAGCCAGAAGGCCAGGGTGGCCGCGGCCAGGGCGATGACGACCGGCACGAACACACCGGAGATCCGGTCGGCGAGCCGCTGCGCGGCGGCCTTGCCGTTCTGGGCGTCCTCGACGAGCTTCGCCATCTGGGCCAGCTGTGTGTCGGCGCCGACCCGGATGGCGCGCACGACCAGCCGCCCGCCGGCGTTCACCGTCGAGCCGGTCACCGCGTCGCCCGGTGCCACCTCGACCGGGACGGACTCGCCGGTCAGCATCGAGGCGTCGACGGCCGAGGAGCCTTCTTCGACCGTGCCGTCGGTGGCGATTCGTTCGCCGGGCCGGACGACGAACCGGTCGCCGACGGCCAGCTGGTCGATCGGGATCCGCACCTCGGTACCGTCGCGCAGGACCGCGGCGTCCTTGGCACCGAGTTCGAGCAGCGCCTGCAGCGCCGCGCCGGCCCGCCGCTTCGCACGCGCCTCGAAGTAGCGGCCGGCGAGGATGAACGTGGTGACTCCGGCGGCGACCTCCAGGTAGATGTTGCCCAGCCCGTCCCCGCGGGCGATGGTCAGCTCGAACGGGTGCACCATCCCCGGCATCCCTGCGGTGCCGAACTGCAGCGCGTACAGCGACCACAGGAACGCGGCGCCGACACCGATCGAGATCAGGGTGTCCATCGTCGCCGCGCCGTGTCGAAGATTGGTCCAGGCTGCCCGGTGGAACGGCCACGCGGCCCAGGTCACGACGGGGCCCGCCAGAGCCAGCGAGAACCACTGCCAGTTCGTGAACTGCAGCGCCGGGACCATCGCCATCGCGATCACCGGAACCGCCAGCACGGCGCTGGCGACCAGACGCCGGCGCAGCGGGCGGGTCGGGTCCGGCTCGGCGTCGGGGACGCCGGCCGCCGGCTCCGCCGTCTGCGGCCGGGGCAGTTCGGCGGTGTAGCCGGCCGCCTCGACCTGGGCCACCAGCACGGCCGGATCGACGCCGCCCGGGGCGTTCACCCGGGCCTTCTCTGTGGCGTAGTTGACCGTGGCGGTGACACCATCGATCCTGTTGAGTCTGCGCTCGACCCGGTTCGCGCAGGACGCGCAGGTCATCCCGCCGATCGCAAGCTCGATCTCGGTGACCGCAACGCCGGACGTGTTCGTCGTCGTGACACTCATGCCAGCCTTCCTCTCCCGGTCAGTGGCTGTGGCCGGCGCCGTCATGGCCGGCCGGCGGCGGGGTGACGGTGACGTCCCGGGCGGCCGGTTCGGTGGGCTCGGCCTGCTCGGTGGGCACGGTGGGCACGGTGGGCACGGTGAACTCGACGGTACGGACGACCCCGTCGTGCTGGAAGTCCAGGAACAGCCGGTAGCCGCCCGCGCTGGGCACCTCGGCGACGAACGGGACGTCCGGGCCTGCCGGCCCCTCACCGGGTCCGCCGTCGGGATGTACGTGCAGGTAGGCCAGGTCGCCCTCGCGCAGCGCGACCAGGTGCCCGTAGGCGCCGAGATAGGGCTCCAGGTCCGTCACCGGCCGCCCGTCCCGGCGCACCGTCAGGGTGAGCGGCGAGGCCCGCCCGCTGACGAGGTCGCCGGCGAGCGTCACCTCATACCCGTCCACTGCCGCGGTGCGGGTCGGCACGTGCATGACCGGCTCGAACAGACCGGGGGCGGCCAGATCGACACCCAGCGTGGTGGCCGCCGCGCCGGTGGGAGCGAAGTCCGCGAACGCCCGGTAGGAGCCGGCGGCGGGCACGCTGAGCGGGACCGACCAGGTCCCCTCGGGCGTCATGCCCGGATGTACATGCTGGAACCCGGTGCCGTCGCGGCGCACCAGGATCAGGTGCATCCGCTTGTCGTGCCTGACATCGAACGCCGTGACGGGAGCTCCGTTCGGCCCGACGATCCGGAAGGTGAAGTCCTCGCGGGCCCCAGGGGTCAAGCTCGAGTCAGTGGGTGCGAAGGTGTAGCCGCCCGCGCTGGATGCCAGCCCGCCCGGCTGTTCCGGGACGGCGGCCCTGACCTCAGCGGCCCTGACCTCAGCGGCCGTGGCCTCGGAGGCCCTGACCTCAGCGGCCGTGGCCTCGGAGGCCGTGGCCGCTGAGGCATCGTCGACGCCCGCATCGACCGTGGTCGGAGGGCCGACAGCCATGCCGACGCCGTAAGCCCCTGCGACGAGCAGGGCGAGTGCCGCGCCAAAGGCGGACAGCTTCACCGCCGCGTTCACCTCACACCAGCTCCTTCGGGCGCCGGCCTCAGCCCGGCGAGCCGGTAGCCGGCCTCTTCTACCGCGGCACGGACCTCGGCCGGGTCGACCTGCCGGTCGCCGGTGACGGTGACCGCGCCGGAGCTCAGGTCCACCGCCACGTTCGTCACGCCCTGGATGTCGCCGACCTCCTCGGTGACCGAGGCGACGCAGTGCCCGCAGGTCATGCCAGTCACGGTGTAGGTGGTCTCGCTCATCAGGAGCTCCTCTCTCGGGGGCCCTGGGCATCGCGTCAGGACTCGACAGGGCGCGACGCCGACGGCCGCCCTCACCATCCCTTCGCGAGATACCCATGGGGGGTATTCTGCGTCGAGCAAGGTACCCCATGGGGGTACCTCGCGGGAAGCCCGGGGTGCGACCGCCGTCGCCCCGGTCAGACAGTGCGTGCGGCTGGATGTGGAGCCGGGGACGTCGGGATGCTCAGTCGTCGTGAGGTGCGGTACCCGGGGGGTGGGGGTGGTTGGGAGCGGGCTGGGACGGCGGCTCCTGCTCACGGGTTTCGCCTGCCGCGGGCGACGGTCCGGTCGTCCCACCCACGCTGTCGTGTGGGAGCTCCGGGGGATCATCGTCCGAACTGTGAGAGTGGGGAGCGGACTCGTCTGTCATCTCGTGGCCGTGGCTGTCACCGTGACCGTGTGACCCGGCGAGTTCGACCGCGGGCAGGGTGAAGCCGGTGACCCCGGCGCCGACGGCACCGATCACGGCAGCCGCGCTGAGCGAGGAACGGAACCCACGCGCGTGCCGCGCCCGGAGGGACCACAGAGCGAGGACGCAGACCGCCGTCTGAAAGGCCACCGCGGTGAGGTCCACCCTGTCGACCTGTTCGGGCATACCGGCATGGGGACCGACGGGGAAACCCGCGGTCCGGCTGAGGACCCACACCAGGATCACCCCCGCGTTGACCAGCAGGCCCGTCGCCACCGTCCGTCGGCCGGCGCTCCGCATCACGGCGAGGGCCCAGCCCGCCTGGAAGACCGCGGTCGCGAAGAAGAAAACGCCCGACAACGGCCAGGAGGTGAAATGGCTCGGCGCGACAGCGGCATGAGTCGCGGCCGCGCCGAGCGAGGCGAACGCCGCCACGATTCTGCGCGCCCCGATGTCGGCCATGATCCGGGTCTCGGCTCTCCGCCGGCCTCCCGCATGTCTCCGTCCCTCGGCTTCGGCCTGGAACAGGGGCGAGTCGGGAACGGGCCTGGATGGCTCGTGGAACGCCGCCCGGCGGATAACGAGCGGCGTGGTCGGTGGACCGTCCACTGCCCGGCTCACCCGGTCGCGCAGGACAGCACAGTCATGCCGGCCTCCTGGTGGTAGACGTCATGGCAGCGGACGATCCGGGACCGGGGCGGTCAGCCTGCCCGACAGGTTCTGGCCGGTCCGTCACGGCAGCGGCGAGGCCCTGTAGCCGAGTTCTTCGATCACTCTGACCACGTCCCGCGGGCTGTTCCGGCTCAGGTCCAGCTCGACCGTGGTGCGTCCCTGTTTCAGAGTGGTCCGGGTGCTGCGAACGCCCGGTAGGTCCTCCAGAGCATCGTCGATGAGCAGCGAACAGCTGGCACAGTGCATTCCTTCGACGCGGAACGTGTGTGTGGTGGCGGGCACTGTCGGGTACTCCGTTCTCCTTGTACAGCCGAAGGCAATCTGCTCGTCAGACGACGGTGATGACCCCGGTGAACATCCCCATGCCGCACGCGTAGCGCAGCTTCCCGGGTTTCAGCGCCCCCAGATCGATCGTCGTGTCGCCCTCGACCGGCAGGACCTTCTCGACGTCGCGGTCCGGGATGACAAACGACCGGATGCAGCCCTGCGCGTTGTCCGAGTGCACCACCAGCGTCGTGGGCACACCTGCCTGCACCTGGACGTTGCCGGGGCTGTAGGAGTCGGCATCAGCCGTGATCTTCACGGTCTGGCGCCCGTCCACCGTCGACGCGGCCGACGTGTCGACCGGCACCCGGGAGAGCCCGACGGCCTCGGCGAGCCGGTTGGCGGCCAGCGGCGAACCGGCGAGCTGCAGGCCGCCGTTGAGGGTGTAGAGCCCCATCGCCAGCACGACCAGCCCGGTGACCGCGGCCAGCCTGCTGCGCCACGCGGTCGCGGCCCTGCGGGCGGCGTAGCCGAGAACGGCGAACAACGGGCCGGTGCCGAGCACGAACACCCCCATCGTCGCCGCACCCGCCAGCGCGGACCCGGACGCGAGCGCGAGCGCCTCCACCGACAGCGTCACGCCGCACGGAATGAGCACGGTGGCCAGACCGAGCAGCGCCGGTGCCAGCGCCGCCTGGGAACGGGCACGCCTGCGGACGACCCTCATCCACGAGGCCGGCGGCTCGACGACGACGCCGCGGAACCCCGGCACGCCCAGCTGGGCGAGACCGAACACGATGATCAGCAGGCCGGCGCCGATCTGCAGCCAGGTGCGCGCATCGACCGAAAGCTCCACCGCGCCGCCCACGGCGCCCAGCAACGCCCCGAGCAGGACGTGCGAGACAAGCTTCCCGGCCAGGAACCCGCCGACCGGCGCGAGGTCGTCACCGAGCTGAGCACGCCAGTCCGGTTCCCGTACGGCCTGCACCGACCGGATCCCGGAACGGGCCCGATCCCGGCGGACGGCATGGCGGGCCGAATGGCGACCACGCCCAGGCGCGGGACGGGACGGCTCGGCTGCCCCCGCCGCTGCCGCACGCTGCCGGGTGATCAGGCCGGTCAGCAGGCCGCCCTGCACCGCGGCGCAGGACACACCACCCGCGAACAGGCCGGTCACCAGAACAGTTGCGAGATTCACGCAGCCTCCCGCGAGAGTGGACGAGGATGCTCGAAAGCTCGCCAGCCGAGCGCGGAGCCCCGCCCGGGCCGCGTGTCGAAACGAGCAGCGAGACCGGGCGGGATCCGGCATGCGGTCCGACGTCAGTTGCCGAACCAGACGGTAAACCACTACATGACGTAGTAGACACCCGGGTCAGCCGTGAGCATCCACGGCGCGGGGGCACCGTGGCGAAGCAGGCCCATCGGAACACCCGGGCAGCGTCCGCGACCCGGCACCAAGGCAGGATCTACTACAAAAGATCGTAGACAGAGCGAAGGTTGGCCGTGGGCAGCCCCGCGGGCGGCGTCTGTCGGCCCTGGACGCCACAGGCATCCACCCGCCCCGGCCCCCTCGGACCAAACGCGCTCCGCCACGCCGAACAGCTCATCGCCGCCGTCGCCCCACTCAAGCTCGACCCCGCAGCCGCCTGGACCGTCGACCCCGCCGTCTTACCCCACCTCGCCCACGCTCTCCGCGCCCGCGCACCTGACCGCGATGGCACCACCTTCACCACCGGCCTCGGCACCGTCCTCGACGGCATCGCACGACGCTTCGCCGCCCCAAGCCGACATCTGGACGGTACGACCACGTCCGCGACGTTCATCGAATTCTGCAAGCAGCTCCTCCACGACATCGACGGCACCATTTTCCTCATCGTCGACGACCACAGCGCACACAAGTCCGCCGCCGAACTACACGACGGCGCCAAGAAGGCATTCGCTCGACTGCCGGCCACCCCGGAAATCATCTGAGGCTTCTTCCGAGATCCGGACCCGACCTATATCAACATTCCAGCAGCCTGGTTTCCAATTAGTATACTGGCGATCATTACAAGTACTTCACGCGGATTAGGCAGGCAAAAGTGCCCCATAGCCGGCTACCTCACATACTTCTTTCACCACAACCTCCTTGGATTCTCTGCGGAGAAGTACCCGCGCCTCTCGAAGATGCCGACCAGCCGGGTAGTGATGTACGGCTGGCGAGCATCAACGGTATTTATACGAGCACCGAGTCGGACATGCATGACGAATTTAGTGATAAGTGGGACTTCCCCGGTTATTACGGTCGCAACTGGGACGCCATGTACGAATGTCTCACCGACCTGAGTTGGGCACCAGCCGAGGCCTACGTCCTGGAAATCTCCAACAGTTCCCAACTTCTGTCACGGCAACAGCACTCGCTCGAGGTTCTCCTCGGCGTACTCTCGTCCGCAGGTAGAGCATGGACTGCTCCGGGGTCGCGCGGCTGGCCTATTGACGAACGACGAGTGCCGTTCCATACAGTTCTGCGCGATCCAGAACTGACAGACAGCGACCTGGTCGATCTATATTCCCCACCCGGTGTGCCGGTATCTGTCCTGTCGACAGTTTAGCCTGCAGCGGGGCGATCTCCCTGCGATCTATTCGGGGTAACTTTCACCACCGACAGATTCGCCAATCCGTCATGGTTGAAGCGGTGATTCTCGGGTGGCGATATCGCCACCCGAGAATCACCGCCAGAAGGCCTGCCCGGTGCACGGCGGTCAGCGAGGCGGTAGTTGGTCGCATAGCGGGCCTGCATGACCGTCTTCTTCCCGGAGGCGCGGGTGGTCGGGCTGGTGCCGGAGTAGTTCCTCCGGGCCTTGGTGTCGCGGTAGCGGGTGAGGTCGTCCTTCGAGGGACCCAGCACCAGACCGGGTGCTGTCTCACGGCCGCACTGAGATCAGCCGACTTCGGCCACCTTCTCGACGCGCTATCCGCTGGCCAGTTCGCGGCCCTGCGCGCCGCAGGGCCGGCTTACCTGACCAAGTCCGCCGAGGACATCTCACCAGTGCCATGGACATCTTCCTCATGGCGTAGCCGGCGAACTCGCCGGTCGGCAATTACAGCCGTCAGACGCCGACACCGTGAGACTGACCGACGGCGACTCGGAATTCGTGAGGTGCACCTTATTTCGTTCAGTACAGCACACGTCCTGATCGATCCTGGAGGAACAGACCGCCAATCAAAATTTTGACCTCCACCCCGTGCTGGAGTCGACGAACTGGCGTATCTCCCGCTGAATCGCATCGTCCTCGGGGGCCATGCCGAAGAACCCGCCATGACCGCCTGCTTCGGTGACGTGAAGGTGCGCGTCGACGCCGGCTGCGCGAAGCGCCCGGTGCATACGCACGGAGTCCGACAGGAGCAGGTCACGCGTGCCTGTCGTGAGAATCGTTGACACAAACCCCTTGGTGAAGTCGCCGAACAACGGCGATACATAGGGGTTCTTAAGATCATGACCTGCCGCGTACAGGAGGAAGGCGGGCATCGACCTTCGCGGGAGGAGTGGGTCGAGCCCCAGGTTCGTCTGGATTGAATCACCGGACTCGGTGAGGTCCACGACCGGCGTTTTCAGCACCGCGCCGGCAGGTAGTGGGAGGCCTTCGTCCCGCGCTCGCAGGATGAGTGCGGCGGCGAGGTTACCACCCGCCGACGATCCGCCGACGACGATGCGCTCCGGTTGGCATTCCTCCAGCAGTGCGCGGTAGGTGGCAAGGCAGTCGTCGAGTGCCGCAGGGAACGGATGGTCGGGAGGCATCCGGTAGTCGACGGCCCAGACGCGGATGCCAGCGCGTGTGGCGGTGCCGACCGCCATGGCGCGGCAGGCTTCACCAGCTCCGTAGATGAAGGCACCGCCGTGAATGTCGAGATAGACGCGGTCGTCGTCTGTCGACAGGTCGATCGGCGTGATGTCGTGGACACGGAACGGGCCGAGGTCGAGTTCCTCTGTCCGGACCGGCGCGTCGGCTGCCCGCGCTGAGAGCGTGGCGCCGATCGTCCGGTCGTGATCGGCGATCAGTGTTCGCCATCCATCAAGATCATCTAATGGCGGGTACCCAGGAGACTGCATCGGGGGCATCGCGAGGACCGCCTGCGCCTCGGCGCTCACCGATGTCGGAACTGGAACATCACGTGCCGGGACGTGCAGGACAGGCCGAAGGTCGGTCATCTCCGCTCCGATCAGATCAGTCAGCCGAGAAGGTAGTTCGATGTTCATCAGCTGGCGGCCGGTGCGCCACCGCTTCGAGGATCGTCAACGCTGTGACTTGCCCGGGCCGGTCGCGTCCTGCCGGTCGAGCTGTGCGGGCGGTGTGGGGTACCTGTCGGGCCGCGTCCGTCGCGTCTGTGCCGCGGCCGCAGCGGGCTCGTTGTTTGTGGTGAGGCGGAAGACGGCCCGCTCAAGTGTCGGGAGAATGGCGGTGATGTCGAGCTCGCCGTTCGCGAACTGGCCCACCACGGCGTAGGCCATGTTCGTGAGGATGAGCCCGATGTCGTCAATGTAGTCGGGGTCACCGCCGACCAGGATGGCGCGCGCAACAGGTTCGATGGCGCCCATGGCCTGCTGGTCGAGCTTTCGTCCGCCCGGCCCGTTCCGCGCCCGGTGGTAGGCCTCGAGGATGCGCGGGCTGCGTTCCCACGGCTCGAAGACGTGCCGGAACACCCGCATCAGGCCGTCGTAGAGGGATTCGCCGGGGGCTGGTGGCGCCACCGGTGCACAGCTGTTGACCGTCAGCCACTGCTGCAGCGCGGCCACGACGAGCTCGTCCCGACTGGGAAACAGCTTGTAGATCGTCAGCGGTGAGACGTGTGCGCGGCGGACCACCTCACGGATCTGGACGGCGTCATGGCCGCCGGACTCGAGCAGCTCAAGCACCACACGGAGGACTGCATCGCCTGGCCGGGATGCGGGCACCTGGCTCCTCCCCTCGTTCGCCGACAGTCCTTACTCAAGACATCACCTACGATATCCTGGTTATCCGGATATCTGGGATATCTACACGGTCTACACGATCAGGGACGGCTCGCGGACCCGCGGGACGGGTCGGCTGTGCCGTCATGGCGAAGGAGAACTCGCATGGCGACGTACGTCCTGGTGCATGGTGGCGGGCATGGCGGCTGGTGCTACCAGCCGGTAGGCCGTTTACTGCGGGCTGCCGGGCACGAGGTCTACGCGCCCACACTCACCGGAGTGGGAGAGCGCGCGCACCTGGCGAGCCCGAAGGTCGACCTCGACTTACACATCCAGGACGTCGTGGCGGTGCTGCACTACGAGGACCTGCGTGACGTGATCCTGGTCGGGCACAGCTACGGCGGAATGGTCATCACCGGTGTCGCCGACCGGGCTGCCGACCGGGTGGGCCGCATCGTCTACCTCGACGCGGCGAACCCCGTGAACGGCCAGTCGCTCGTCGATGTCGCCGGGCCGATCATCACGGTGACCCGGCCGCACGGCCAGGTTGTCGACGGTGTCGAGCTGGTCCTCCTGCCGGCCCCGGGTGCGGGGGCCTTCTACGGCGTGACCGACCCGGCCGACCTCGCCTGGATGGACGATCGCCTGACCGGCCACCCGTGGCGGTGCTTCGAGCAGCCGCTGACGCTCGCCAACGAGGCGGCGCTCTGGGCGATCCCGCAGTACCACATCGTCTGTACCTCCACCCTCGCCACCCGCGACGCGGAGCTCATGGAGAAGGCGCGCGCGGCCGGCCGTCTCTGGGCCGTCGACACCGGCCACGACCTCATGATCACCGAGCCGCGGGCGGTCGCCGACGCGCTCCACGAGGTTGCCTCCGCCTGATCAGGTCCGGGCGAGCCGGACAGGATCGAGGTACGGCCGTTTCGGAGTGGACATCGCCGGTGCGGCGTTCAGGCCGGCGACCCGTGGGGCCGCCGGCCTGGACGGCCTGACGTCCTCGGAGTCCATCCGCGCCGGCCGGCACCTCGGCGGGACCGACCGGCGTCAACGCAGCGGCATCAACGCAGCGGCGTTGGGACATAGCGAGCCGGGCCGTGGCCAGGCGTGAGGACGAGCTCGGTTCCCGCCTCCCCGGCGCGAAGAGTGTCGACGACGGCGGCGGCGACCTCGTCGGCGGAGAGCATCAGAACACCGGCGGCCTGGAAGTGGGTGCGAGCTCCCGCCGTCAACGGCGTGTCGACAAGCCCGGGGCAAACTGCGCCAAGGCGGATGCCCTCACGCGCCAGTCGCCCGGACAGGGCACGGACCAGGCCAAAGTTTGACTTTGTCCGCACACTGCACATCCGTCAAGCCAGACCACCGACGCGGCGAAACCGCAGGTAGGACAGGGGAAGAGTGGACAAAACCGTCCACAATACGAACCACTACCCAAACATCACGGGGCCGACCATAGCCCTCGAGCCTTAGCCGCTCCAGGCTAGCTACCTGCGGTTTCGTGCGGGCTGAGGGCCCGCTCGAGGTCCCGGGACCCGGTCCTATTCGGTCACCGCTGTTCTTACAGGCCCGATTGCGGGCCCCTGGTCGGCTTGACGTTCCTCTTCGGGCCGATCGGGTCGAATGGGTTTGGACCGACATCGTTCACTCGCCCCCCGTTGTTGACGCTGCCGAGTTGTTCGATCTGCTGAGCCGCAGGTCGGTCGGCGCGGCGGGGAGGCGGTGAGTGAACCGTCCGGTGAACGGTCAGACGGCGCTGAATCCTGTGACGCGGCACCGTTCGTCAGCGGCCCCGGTAGCGCCGTGATCGTCGAGGCGCTGGCGCAGTGCGCTCGGGCGTGAGTCAGCTGAAGGCGTCGAGTCCGGTGAGGTCGGCGGAGAGCGCCCAGAGCCGCGTGGCGCCCGCGGGGTCGGCCGCCCACGGCTTGTAGCCGCCGACCAGCATGTCGTCGGTGGTGGCGGGAGATGCGAGGTCACAGTCCTGGCAGTAGGCGCCGCCGTGTCCCGCGAGCTGCGCGCTGGTGGCTGCCCAGACAGCGGTCGCGGCGCCCTGGGCGGGCGTCTTGAATCCCGTGGCGGGCCGGCCGTGGGCGTCGATCCAGCCCAGAGATCGCTGCTCGACCTCCGGTATGTGCCGCTGCAGCGGGGTGAGGATGCTGCCGGGATGGACCGAGAAGGCATGGATGTCCGCGTTCCTGGCCAGGGCGTCGAGATGGAGGGCGAACAGCGCGTTGGCGGTCTTCGACTGCGCGTATGCGATCCAGCGGTCGTAGCCGGTGGTGAGCTGCGGGTCGTGCCAGCGGATGCCGGAGAGGAAGTGGCCGGCGGAGGAGAGCACGACTACCCGTGATCCGGGTTTCAGGGCAGGGCGGAGCAGGTTCACCAGGGCGTGGTGACCGAGATGATTGACGGCGAAATGCCCCTCCCAGCCGGGACCGACCCGGCTCTCGGGGATCGCCATGACCCCGGCGCCACAGATGAGGATGTCGATGGTCGTGCCGGTGTCGAGGAGCTGGTGGGCGTAGCGCCGGATGCTGCTCATGTCGGCCAGGTCGAGCTGGCCGACGTCGACTCGTTGCATGCCGGCGGTGGTCCTTCTCCCGGCATCGGGTCGGCGGGCTGGCACAAGGACCCGCGCGCCGGCACGGCTCAGCGCTCGGGTGCTTTCCAGGCCGAGCCCGGAGTAACCACCAGTGACCAGCGCCGTGTGTTCGCTGAGGTCTGTTCCCGCGAGGACCTGGGCGGCGGTGGTGTCGCGACCGAACGGTGTTCTGGGCGGATGGTGTGGGGGTGAGGTGGTCATGCGGCGAACGTACGATCTGGAGTGCACTCCAGCTCAAGGGGAGAGGATGGGGTCCGGTGGCGGCCGAGCGCTTCTCGATCGGTGAGGTGGCGACCCGAACCGGGTTGAGCGTGGACACGCTGCGCTGGTTCGAGCGCGAAAGGTTGCTCCTACGGTCCGTCTCGCGTACCTCTGGTGGCCGGCGCGTCTACGACACCGCCGATCTGGAGTGGCTGCACTTGATCAACCGGCTGCGTACCTCCGGTATGCCGATCGCCCGCATCCGCGAGTTTGCCGGTCTGGTGCGGTCGGGGCCAGGAAATGAGGTCGAGCGCTTGGCTGTCCTGGTCGAGCACGAACAGGCTGTCCAGATGCGGATCGCGGAGCTGGCGGAACACCTGGCCGTGATCCAGAAGAAGGTCCGGATCTACGGCGAGCATGTCCTGGCGGGCACCGCGGCGGGTCTCTGGGCCCCTGTAGCTGGGAACGGCTGACAGTGCCCGTGCTCTCCGCGCCCGCATACCCGACCGCGACGACACCACCTTGACCACCGGCCTCGACGGCATCGCACGACGTTTCGCCACTCCTAGTCGGGAGCCATCACATTAAGTAGCAAACCTGTCGAGGAACACGAGGGGACTTGAACCACCCATAAGCCTCTTACCTGCACAAACTCGATGTCACCGCGCGACACGCGAACGGTGCACCCACCAAGACGATCAATAAACAGGATGTTTTCGCAGGTCATCCCCTACGTGACCCTGCGTGGTGGGCAGGGGCGGGGTCGAACCGCCGACCTTCCACTTTTCAGGTCAAAACGCCTAAACGCTGTGCTGACCTGCATTTTCCCACGACCTCGACGAGCGTAACCGCGACAGGCGGATTGTCTTCAATCCTACGGTGGCAGATGGTCCGCTCCCCGCCGGCGGGCAGGTCCGGGTTGCCGGGCCGTCCGCAGCGGCGGCTTCGGACAGACCAGGGTACGTCCACGACCGACGCATCGACTACGACTGCCGGATGGCCCGTAGGACCGGGGTGGCGGGCACGGCCCCGGGCACACGGCCCGGCGGTACCGGGCGTCCCACGCTTGGGCCAGCTCAGGCGGAGTTTCCGCCGTGGGCTGTGCCGTCGCTGTCGTCGTGGAGCGAATCGACGATCTCTTCAAGGAGGAACTGGACCTTTGCATCGATCGGGCGACCGTGGTAGACGGACTGGACGAGGTCGAGGCCTTCGCTGACGGTGGTGTAGCCGAGCTTGCGATAAAGGAACGCGATGTCCTCGGCGTCGGCTTCGACGCGGGCTGCGAACAGCTTCATCGCGAGCAGGTACTCGGCGGAGGCAACGTCAACGGTGAGGTGGTTGGCATCGAAGTACCTGGTCGCGGCCGGATCCGGGCCAGGCAGGAAGCCTTTCACCGCGTCGTTGAGCCAGTCGGCCGGGAGGGCATGGCGCTCGGCGAGCGCGGAGGCCGCGGCGCGGACGACGTCGGTTGGCAGGAAAACGGCATCAAGATCGCGGGTGGATCGGGTCGCGTCGTAGACGAGGGCGAGCGCGGCGCCGCCGACGAGAAAAAGGTCGGCCTTTGCGCCGCGCCGGCCCAGTTCGTCGTTGAGTTCCTGGAGCAGACTGGTGATCGACTCACGGCCGAGACCCGGGCTGGTCATGTCACGCCCGCTGGAGCGCGCCGCCGGTGATGAACACGCCCCGTTTACGGAATGACAGCGGGGACTCGACCAACGCCCGAGGATGGAGGCCCTTCAGCGTGGTGACGAACCACCAGGGCACTGCCTCGAGTGCCGGGTCGCGCACCCATGGGGGGGTCTGCCAGCCGTCTCGACGGGCGAGGTGCTCTCCAAGCGCGGCGAGCGCCGCGTCCACTCGGCGGTCGCCGGACGGTCGTGGGCGGTCTGCCCACATCGCGCTCGCTGCTTCAGGGCCCTGGTGGCGCAGCACGCTGGTGTAGTCGTCGAGCATCTGTATAACTGCGTGCCGCCAGATGTCCTGCAGGCGGGACTCGGCCGCGACCATGCCAGCCGCGACCGCTGCGGCGTCGTCAACGGTCCGGAAGGCGTGCAACGAGTCCACGTCACTACAGTACGCCGTTGATCATGTCGTCTGCCTCGCAGAGTGGAGTCCACTCACGCTCTGGAACCCCACCGGACGGACGGCTCCCGTTTGCGGCGAGTCTGCGGGTGCTCTCGCCGTCCTGACAGCAAGCCGGCGGGTCCTCCGGGCGCCGTCGGGCGCACCCTCAGCGACGGTCCGGCCGGCCACCACGTCGTCTGCCTGAGCGCATCGGTCACCAGCTCACGAGACTGCCCCGGCCGGTAGTGACGCCGCGCGGGTGTCAGATCGGGTGGTTCTCACTGCAGCGCACGTCGTCGCAGAACCAGACAGCCCGATTCTCGGCCCGATGTCGATACCGCTGTTCCCGTCAGGTTCGACACCGCCCGGACGGAGATCGCCAGCACGGCAGCCCCGCCGACCCTGTGACGATCTCACACAAACGAGAACCCACCGCAGGATACTTTGGCTAATTCTCCCGAATCGGCACGAGTCCACGGAAGCCGACTCGAAGATCCTCGATCAGTACACGGCGCAAGCCGAAAAAGTTTTACTCTGTCCGGGCACTGCACAACCCGGAGCTCCGAGACTGATCTAGAGAAAACCCAGGTCAGGCAGGGGGTGAGTGGGCAGGGGCGGGGTCGAACCGCCGACCTTCCGCTTCTCAGGCCGAACTGACCGCCATCCCAGCGTCCGTAGACGTACGTTTTCGTGTGCGGAAGGCCGCCGACGTACGTGCCGGTTCGCCAGCGTTGCTAATCCGTTGCTACACCTCAACGAGACGACCAGCGGGGGTTTCCGGCCGCTGCCGCGGCGCTTCCGCTCGCCCCAGCCCGCCGGGCGACAGGGCGCGAGGGCGACCCGCGCGACGCGGGTCAGCAGCTCCTTGATCTCAGGATGGAACCCGAAACTCGCCCACTCCAGAACGCGATCATGAATGTGATCGCCGAGTCAGGTCCGATGACAGTCGCGAACCTCCGCCGTTTCGCGCTGCTCAACACAGTCTTTCGCCCTGAGCATGTAGGTACGGCGTTGCGAGAACTTCGCAAGGACGGCCGTCTCCGCCAGAGTCCCGGTCGGCCAACTCCGGACACGGTCATCGAGTTACCCGCGAGTCAGCAGTCGACGCTGTTCTAGGTCTCCCGACAGGGCGTCGCCTCGCCCTCGAGGATCTAATGTTCCCTCCGGCGTCACTGTTGCGCGGCAGTGTGGACGGTCTCCCGGTGTCGGTCATGCGCGCCCCCTGTCAGGATGACGGGGACCATGGCCGGGCTCGGGATCCAACAGGGAGGTGAAGGCCACCTGTGGTCATCGCGTCGTAGGCGGTTAGAACGAGGCGGCGGGTGCGGAACTCGCCGAGTGCCTTCTCCCCGTTCTTGCGCAGGACGAAGAACGAGTCGATCGCATGCTCAACCTCGTCCCGGACCAGGCCGTAGAGGTGCAGGTAGGCGGCGCTGCCACGAGGCACCGGGCAGCGTTGACCCGATCGCGTTGACCAAGCCGCGGTGAGCATCGGAGCTCACCAGGCGGATGCCCAACAGGCCGCGGGCGACCAGGCCTCGGAAGAACGCCAACCGGCCGGCCCCATCCTCGCTGCTCACGACGTCGAGGCCGAGGATCTCCCGGTGCCCCTCGCCGTTGACCCCGACCGCGAGCAGGCAGTGCACGATGATCACCTGGCCGTCCTCGCGAACCAGCCGTGCCGCCGCCCGGCTCACCAGAGGTCCCACCAGCCGGCGGGCAGGCCGGGTGCCGATGGGTAGGGGCGCCGAGGCGGCGATGCACCCAGGCGCAGCAGGACAGGGGGCACAGGGTATCGGGCCGACCCGTGGTGGCCGAACAAACTAGCCGGCCCGCTCGTTTGACATCTGACCTCAGTGCCCCTGTATAGTAAAAAATACCGACGCGGGGTGGAGCAGCTCGGTAGCTCGCTGGGCTCATAACCCAGAGGTCGCAGGTTCAAATCCTGCCCCCGCTACTAGAATTGTTTCTCCCCGGAAACCACGGTTTCCGGGGAGAAACTTTTTTGTGTGTTGTTTTTCGGGTTCGGAGCGGTCTCGGCGGGCAGCCCGGAACTGACCGGGTCGATGGAGCCGATCAGGCCGCCGCTCTACCGGCACCACAGGCGCTGGTCGCCCGCCCAGCGCAAGCAGGTCCTCGTGTGTGCCCTGTTCAACGATGTGATCGCCGTCGAGGACCACGATCCGGTCCATGGTCAGCAGGGTCGACAGTCGGTACGCGATGGCGATTACGGTCCGGCTCGCGCAGAGGTTCTCCAACGCTCCCTGGATGAGTTGTTCACTCTCCTGCCGAGTGCACTGGCGGCCTTGTCGAGCATCGAGATGCATGATCGGAGAGATCGACTACTCCGTCACGATCCGGCTATGTATCCCCCATTTCTGTGGAGCCGACGAGGTGACTCAAACCCCGCTCGATTGCAAGGCAGAATATTCCATGACGTAGCATGACGGGTCGTGTTGGACCGAAGCGCCGGCGCACCGACCGGATACGTCTGCGGACGAACACCACCCACGAGAGCGCGGGACGGCGATGTGTGTCGGATGTCCGGAACCTCACTTCCCGGGCATCGACCTTCGGCGGGGAGGTCGACGCCGGTGCTCTTTTGGAACATCCGCCGCTGCAGCGGACGCTCGGCCGCCTCGCTTCTGCCCATCGTCGCGGATCAGTCACGTGCTCTACCCTGCTCCCGTGAGCCCGCGTCTCGTCGGGACCCCTCGGTGTAGCAACGCCCAAATATGTCGCGGCGGACGGGCAGGTGTGGCCAAGTGTGAGCATTTATGCAGGTCAGCGGGGCCACGCCCCGGACCGTCCGCCGTTATGGGGCGACGGTCGTTGCCACATAACGATCTTTAAACAGCTCTAGATGATCGATTCCAAGGGTCAGTGGTCGGCAATCAGGGATCGGGTGATGGGTCGGCCGGTGGCGAAGGAGCCCCACCATGCGCAGGCGGGTCCTGGACATAGTTGCGTCGCTCGCTGGGTAGCGTGACCGGATCATCTTGACCTGAAGTGTGGTTGAGGTTTCACGATGGTGCGGTGACTGATAACGGAATCACCCTGATCGACGCGTGGGAACTGCCCGAGGACCGGATCGACGAGTCCATCGCACGCTGGCGGGAGCGCGTCGGACTCATCCACGCCGCCCCCGGTTTCCGAGATGCGCGGCTGCACCGCAGACTGTTCCCGGAGTCCCGGCTCGGCCTGGTCAATGTGGCGCGCTGGGACAGCATCGAAGCACGGGACGAGGCGCTGGCGAATCCCGGCTTCACCGCGTCGGCAGCCACCGCGACCAGCTATGCCACCGTGCACGGCGGCTGGTATGAGGTGGCGGCCGAATTCCGCGCAGTGGGAAACGGTTCGGGCGAAGGGTCGGGAATCACTCTCGTCAATGCCTTCGAACTGCCCGCCGAGCGGATCGATGAATTCCTGCCACGCTGGCTCGGCCGCGCAGAGCTGATGAGCAAGGCGCCCGGATTCCGGGACAACCGGCTGCACCGTGCGGTGGACCCGGACACTCGCTTCCAGCTGGTCAATATCGCGCACTGGGACAGCCCCGACGCATGGCGCACAGCAGACAACGACCCCCGCTTCCAACAGCGCCTGTCCACCTCCCCTGACTTCGCCATCGCCGACCCCGCACTCTTCCGGGTTGTCGTCGAGTTCTGAGCGCGGGTCGTACGCTCCCGAGCCGTTCGCCCCGGTGGTCGGATCCGCCATGTAGGCAAGGGGCAACTAAAGACGAGTAATCCGAACGCCGGGCGGCGCGCTGCGCGCCGCGCGGCGTTGTCGTCAGTGGTCATAGGCGGTCAGTGAGCGAAGGACGGGCTGTCCGGTGTGGTCGTTGTGCCAGATCGCGGCGGTCAGCGCGAGGATGCGCTGCATGACGCGGGCGACGACACCGCCGGGCGTGCGCCCTCGGTGCTGTTCGAGATCGAGTTGGCCCTTGAAGGTCTCATTGACCGACTCGATGACCTGCCGCAACGGCTTGAACAAGGGAGCTCCGGGCCGCTCCGGCTCGCCCTTGCGGGCCGGCCGCAGCAGCCGGATGTCCTGCTCAGCCAGCTCGTGTTCGAAGCCCCGGCCGAAGTAGTTCCTGTCGCCGATCAGCGTCTGGGCAGGACGCGCGGCGACGAGGTCGGCTTCGGCGGAGAAGAGATCCAGCAGGGTCTCGCGCTCGTCGGCCTTGGCCCCGGTCAGGGCGAACGCGACCGGCAGGCCCTGGAGGGTGCACACCAGGTGCAGCCGCAGGCCCCAGAAGAAGCGGCTGTGACTGGCGCAGTACCCGTACTCGGCCCATCCGGCCAGGTCGGAACGCTTGACGGTCTCGCGTGAACGGCCGCATTCCACCGGCGTGGAGTCCACGATCCACACGTCGTCGCTCCACACCGAGGTATCGGTGGCCAGCAGCCGAGTGACCCGCCGAAGCAGTCCGGCACCCTTGCGCAGCCGCTTGTTGTAGCCGGGCTGCTTGGGCAGGTACGGAAAGAGATGTCGCAGGTGGGAGTGGGCATAGCGGAGCCATCTGGCCTCGGAGGTGAAGCCGAGCATGGCCTGCATCATCGCCAGCGTGACCAGTTCGGCGTCGGTGAGCTGCGGGGCGATCCCCACGGCAGGCCGCCATGGCGCGAGATGCGGAGACGCCTTCAGCAGATCGTCGGTCTTCACATACAGTGCGGTCGCGAGGGTGCCCAACTCTGTCATCACACACTGACGTTGGACGCCCTCGCCCTATGCGCGCAGCTGATCCCTTGGAATCGATCATCTAGTCGATCTCAATAGAGAGACAAAAGGCCTAGCCAGAGGGTGGTGGACAGAACCGGGCATAACCCGAACCGCCACCCCACCATCCCCGGCCCCACGACCAGGATCCCCGATCACACGAACAGGCCACGCACCAACGCAAACGCGCAGCGACGACGTCGTGCGTCCGCTACCGACGCATCGGCTGCGACTGCCAGATGACCCGTACCGCCGGGTGCCAGGCACGGGCCGCGGGCCCACGGCCGGGTGCGCCGGCCCACGGCCGGGTGCGCCGGCCCACGGCCGGGTGCGCCGGCCCACGGCCGGGTGCGCCGGCCCACGGCCGGGTGCGCCGGCCCCGCGGCCGGGTGCGCCGGCCCCGCGGCCGGGTGCGCCGGCCCCGCGGAGGACCGCTGCCCGGGTCAGTTGCCGTCGCCTGCCGTCGCCCCGGGTGGGTCGCGTCGGCCAGCGGGCACCGTTCCGTTCGGAGGATGCAGGGCATGCCAATGGCCACGGTGGCTTTCGGTCAGCCGGCGGCGGCGAGTTCGGTGAACGCGGCAGCCAGCGGCAGTCTCGGGTCGGTGCCGACAGCGGGCTCGTGGTGGTTGCGGCGGATGTTCTGGATCAAGGCATGTCCGGCGCTGATGATCCGGACGGACCGTAGCCGTTTCAGTCCGCGCATCGGCCGCAGGCGTGCCTTCGTACGACGGGGCGAACCGGAGGTACCAGCGGACCACCAGCACGATCACCTCGGTTGGGAACCGGAACCTCACGAACTCCGACACCGGAACTCGCGGAACGACCGCACCTCGACCCGTCACCTGATCATGCTGGGCCGGCAGCACGAGCGCCTGCCCTGGTCAGATGCGTCAGAGCCACCGAACTCACCCACGCCGTCTGACCACCGTCGCCGGAACCCCTGGCATGCGCCAGGTCCTCGAACGCAGCAGCGCCACCTGAGCCGAGGATCAACGTCACCGCCTCGTCCCTGTACTCCTGGATGAACTTCCGCCGTGTAGCGCCCATCCTCGATACCCCCAGGTAGACAGCACTGTTTAGGTCGACTGTCCACGAGACCGGGATCACTTTACTGAATCTTGCCCTGAGATCGTGACGGGTTCCGGCCTGGTCTTTTCCGCATTTCGTGGTCGTGCGACCGCAGAACCTGGCAGAATGGGCGGTAACTGGGTCTCCCGGGACTGGGGAAGTGACTTCAACATCTACCCCTGCCGGGTGGCCCTGTTGGCTGTACGGGCACCCCCTCTCTCGTCACAGTCCGTTATGGCTTCTCCCTCCAGCCCTTAGCGCCTCCTTGGAGCAGCCTGCACCGCCCCGACTCCAGGAGTAGCCGATGCCGCGCTTCAGGAAAGCGAGAGCGAATCCGCGATGACCAGCCTCAGCCAGGAGACAGGCCAAGACGCGATGGATGGCGAGCAGATCCTCACAGTGCACGAAGGCGCGCGCTCCTGGCAGCCGAACGAGAACGCCGCCGAAGCTCTGGCGCACACCGCCGAATGGCTCACCCGCTTCCGGGTCCGCACACCCCGGGCCGAGAGATACGCTACGCTTTCGGCCTGGGTTTACCCGCTGGCCCCGCTCCCGGAGCTGGAACTCGCATACGACATCCACGCCTTCTTCCGGATCTACGACGACTTCACCGACGATCTGGCGACGGACATCAGCCGAATCAACGTCATCAGCACGGAGCTCACCGGGATTCTCTACGGGAGACCCGCGAAGTCCCAGATGGGCATGATCTTCAGTGATCTGTGGACGCGGCAGATCATCAGTTCGCCGGACCAGTGGGTGGCTCGGATCAGCGAGCATTGGGAATGGTATTTCAACACGCAGGCCGCTTATGCGGCGATGCGGGACCAGCGGCTGGACACGACGGTCGAAGAGTACTTGGAGCTACGCCTGGGAAACGGCGCGGTGCCGCTGTGTCTGGTGCTCGGCGAGAAGATGAACTTCACCTACCTGGCGCCGTACATCCACCACTGCACCCAGTTGCGACTGCTGCGCAGGCTGGCCAGCGACATCATCGTGTACTGCAACGACGTCTACTCCTCGGTCCGCGATGCGAAGCGTGACGACCCGCGTAATCTGATCACGATCATCCGTGACCAGGACGGCTGCGACTGGCAGCAGGCGAGAGCCCGTTGCGAGCAGGAGATGCGGACGCTCGACCAGTCGATACACACCACGAAGCAGCGCCTTGACACGGCCTGCGACGTGCTGCGGTTCACCGACGCGGAACGCGCCCAGGCCCGGATGGGAGCGAGGATCGCCGACGACTGGAACTGGGGTTACCAGGCGTGGGCCGCCGCCAACGAGCTGCTGATGGACACGGATCCGCCGCGCGAGGAGATCTCTCGCATGCTGACCTCGCCACAGGCGTCCTGACGGCGTCACGCATGGAGAGTGGCGCCCGGGAACCGCTCCCGGGCGCCACTCGGCGGTACGTCAGCCGACCACGAACCCTCAGCGCGAGCCGCGGAACAGGCCGATCAGCGAGGCCCAGAGGCCACGGCCGATGTCCATCCTGGCCTGCGCGTCGGCCTCGGCCACCACCGCCAGCGCGTCCTTCGCGGCGCTCGGCTCGACCGGGGGGACGGCCGCCGGGGCGGCCGGCGCGGACTGCGGGCCGGGGCGTCGCCGCGGGGTGAACGTGACCGGGAGCGCGTCGAGGTGCCGGGACCAGGTCGAGGTGGTCCAGGTCAGCTGGTCCTCCGGCACTGTGAGGTGCATGTCGGGCAGCCGGTTGAGCAGCACGTCCACGCCGGTGTCGGTGATGGCGCGGGCGATTTCCTGTCCCGAGCACTCGTGCGGGCCCCGGCTGAACGTCATGTGCGAGCGGTTACCGTGCATCGGCGCACTGAGATCCGGACGGATCTCCGGATCCGTGTTGCCCGCCGCGATGCCGAGCAGCAGCAGGTCGCCCTCGCGGATCTGCTTGTTGGCGAACTGCATGTCGTGCGTGGCGAACCGTGCCGGGCAGACCAGCAGCGGCGGATCATCCCACAGCATCTGTTCGACCGCGTCCGGCAGCGTCATGAGCCCACCGGTGAGCGACGCGCGGAAGCGGGGGTCGGTCAGCACCATCCGCAGCGTGTTGGAGACCAGGTTCGCCGTGGTCTCATAACCCAGCACAATCACCACCCGCAGGTGGTTGAGCACCTCGTCGGCGTTCAGCCCCGAGGGGTGCGCGATGAACCAGGAAGCCAGGTCATGGGCGGGGGCCCTGCGCCGTTCCTCGGTCAGCGCCTGCAGGGTGCCGACGATGTACTGGTTGTGCTCGTACGCCTCCTCGCCGCCGCTGACCATGCCGACGATGGCCTCGACCATCTTCGGGCCGTGCTCCTCGCTCAGGCCGACCAGCCGGCTCAGTACGAGCATCGGCAGGTACATGGCGAACTGGGTCACCAGGTCCGCGCGGCCGTCCTCGACGAAGCCGTCGATCAGCTGGTTCGCGTAGCGCTGCACGTGCCGCCGAATGCCGTGCCGGTCGAACCTGGTCAGGCACTCGTTGACCGCCGCGCGCAGCCGCCGGTGCTCCTCGCCGTCGTAGGACAGGAGGTCGGGACGCCATCCGAGGATCTGAATCAGCGGGTCGTTCGCCGCGATTCTGCCCTCGTTCCAGTCCCGCCAGAGCCGGGCGTCCCGGGTGAACCGGCTCGGGGTGCGCGCGACCTCCATGTTCTCCCGGTAGCCGAGTACCAGCCAGGCCGGGACGCCGCCCTCTAGCTCCACCGGGGCGATTCCGCCGTGTTCCGCGCGGAGCTTCGCGTAGACCGCGCCGGGATCGTGCTGCGCTTCCGGGCCGTGGAGCGCGGTCAGCGCTGCCCCCTGCGCGAAGGCCGCGTGCGCCGGACACTCCGGCGGCGGGATCTCGGTGCCTGGTTCCGTACCTGATTCGGGTATGGATGTGGACATGCCTACTCCCTGGCGGCCGAGGCGGCCACCAGGGCCGCGGACTGGGTGGACAGCCGGTGCAGGTAGTGCAGGAGGGCCAGCAGGGTGTCCCGGCTCGAGGCCCGGCTGCGCGCGTCGCACGCGACGATCGGCACGGCGGCCGGCAGATCCAGCGCGGAGCGCACCTCGTCCAGTGGATGGGTCGGGGCGTCCGGGAAGACGTTGACGGCCACGATGAACGGCACGCCGCCGTCCTCCAGCCGCCCGATGACGTCGAAGCTGGCCTCGAGCCGCCGGGTGTCGACCAGAACGATCGCGCCGAGAGCTCCCTCGAACAGGCCGGTCCACAGGAACCAGAAACGCTGCTGTCCGGGCGTGCCGAACAGGTAGAGCACCAGTTCCTCGTTGATGCTGATCCGGCCGAAGTCCATGGCCACGGTGGTCGCGTTCTTCTGCTCGACCCCGCGGACGTCGTCCACGCCGACGCTGACCTCGGTCATCGTCTCCTCGGTCGTCAGCGGTCTTATCTCGCTGACGGAGCCGACCAGGGTCGTCTTTCCCACACCGAACCCGCCGACCACGACGATCTTGACGGCTGCGGCCGCCGAGGCGGGCAGCACGTCCTCGCGCGCCGGTCCGACGGCCAGCTCAGAGCCTCTGGAGTCCATGCATCACCGCCTCCAGCAGTTCGGGATCGGGAATCGTGGCCGTGCGCACCGTGGCTCGCACCTCGACCAACGAGTCGATGAGCAGGTCGGAGACCAGGACGGCGACCACGCTGAACGGCAGCTTCAGGTAAGCCGAGATCTCCGCCATGGACAGGGGGTAGTGACACATGCGCAGGATGGCCGCGTGTTCCGGCTGCATCTCCGGCCGGGCCGCGGCCCGCGCCACCACAAGGGTGACCAGGTCGATGTCGGCCCGGCGGCCCGCGGCGCTGCGCCCGCGGGTGAGGACGTACAGGCGCTCGGGGCCACTCTGCTCCCAGGCGGAGGACGCGTGGTTGATCGGGGGCGGGGTCACCCGGGCGTCCTCTCCTCCATCCGCGGCCGACTGGTGAGGTGCTCACCGATGCGGGCCACCAGGTTGCGCATCTGCTGCCCCATCAGCCCCGCGTCCACTCCTTCGTCGGCCAGCACCGCGAGGTACGCGCGCGCACCGGCCGCCATGAGGTAGAAGAATCCCCCGCCGACCTCGATCACCACGAGCCGCATGACCTTGTCCCCCTGCGGGAACTCGGCGGCGACGGCGCCGGACAGGCTCTGCAGTCCGGCGCACGCCGCTGAGAGGCGGTCCGCGGTGTCCACATCAGTGTTGTACTGGGCCATGCGCAGGCCGTCCGAAGTCAGCACGATGACGTGCCGAGTGCCCGGCACGCTCTCCGCGAGGTCCTTGAGCATCCAATCCATGCTGGGATGCAGGTGGTCCATCGACTACTCGCCTTCCTTGCTCGACGCGTCGTCAGTCAGGGCGTGCTGGGTGCTCGGGTCCTCGCCGGAGACCGCGTTCTGAAACGCGGCGAGCCACAGTCCGGGCGGCGGTGGCGGCGTGGCGGGAGAGAACGCGTCGCTGGACACGGTCGGGGACGCGGCGGCGGATGTCAGCCCGCGCGGTGCCGTCAGACTCGGCTGGCTCTGGTTCCCGCCGAGCGGGGCGGTGGCGCTGCGCCTGCGCTGCGGCAGACCGTTACTTTTGATCTTGATGCTTTGCGACTCCTCCGGCTGCAGGGTGATGGCGGGTACCGGCGTGTTCGGTCTCGCCGTGACCGTGGCCCCCGGGGGGGTCGCGGACAGCGGCACGGCGGTGGTCAGGTCGCGCGGGATGACGAGTACGGCGCGTACGCCGCCGTAGGCCGAGGACCGCAGCGAGACCTGGAAGCGGTGGGTCTGGGCAAGCCGGCCGACCACGGACAGGCCCAGGCGCGGGTTCTCGCCGAGGTCGGCGAGGTCGAGGCCCGACTTGACCTCGGCGAGAATCCGCTCGACGCGCAGCCGGGCCTCCTCACCGAGGCCGACGCCGCCGTCCTCGATCTCGACCGCGATCCCGGCCTGCACCTCGACCGTGGACATGTGCACGCGGGTCTGCGGCGGCGAGTACCGGGTGGCGTTGTCCAGCAACTCGGCGAGCGCGTGGATGAGCGGCTCGACGGCAGGTCCCGAGATGGCCATCTCGACCACGGAGTGCAGTTCGACGCGCTGGTAGTCGGTGATCCGCGACATCGCGCCGCGCAGCACGTTGAACAGCGGTACCGGATGCTGCCACTGGCGCCCGGGGCGGGATCCACCGAGCACGGCGAGCGAGTCGGCGAGCCGGCCGATCAGCGCGGTGCCGTGGTCGAGGCGGAGCAGGTCGTCGAAGACGTCGGGGTTGCCGCCGTGCCGCTCCTCCATCTCACGCAGATCCTGGAACTGCTGGTGCACGATGGCCTGGACGCGGCGGGCGACGTTGACGAACGCGCGTTGCGCGGAGTCGCGCAGGTCCTCTTCCGCCTTGACGGCGTCGAGGACCGAGCGGACCACCTCGTCGTGCGCCTTGATGAAGGCGGCGCCGAGGGCGGGCGACTGGCTCGAGCCGGACAGCGCCTCCTCGACCGAGTCGCCGCGGTGCAGCCGGCTGATCGCGGCGGGCAGCACCTCGATGGCGAGGCGACTGGTCTCGGCCTCCTGCATCTCCAGGCGGCGCACGAGCTCCTGCTCGGTGGCGGCCTGCCGACGGCGCAGCTGGACGATCTCCTGTCCGCGGCGGCGGATCTCGGCGCAGGCCAGACCGACCGCGATCACCGCGACGAGGCCGCACACGGCGACGGCGCGCCGGGCCGGCGGGGTCACGAGGAGGACCGCGGCCACCGCGCAAAAAGCGGTCAGGGCAGCCGCTATCAGTGCACTGCGGATGACGGAGGAGCCGCCTTGTGCACCACGAGATGATGGTCGCTTGCGTTTCATTCGCAGAACCTTGGTCTGATCGTGGGCGTGTGTCGGTGACCGACGGGGCCGGGGAGAGGAGTCACGGGTGCGGCCCGCGGAGAGACCCGCGCGCCGACGAGGACCCCGACGGCGATGTTCTGATTAAGCACGCGGCCGCCTTGTTCAGTGTTCGCGGTTCCGATGTCTCTCCGAACAGGCCTGACGTTATATCAGACCGTAGACGCGGAGAAAATGCGTCCGCGTCCCGGACGCGCCGGGCGCACGCCGGAGGGAACCGCCGCGGAGCGGCGGATCCCTCATATGTACGATGGCCCGTTACTTCGGCGAGTCGGATTCGGCGCGGGCCGGCGGGAAGACCCGGGCGTAGGACGAGGACTTCCGGCCGGATGGCATCCCATGATCGGTTTGCCGTTCGGTGAGCGGAGTGACAACTCCAGGGATTTGAAGAACCCCGCGCCGGCGGGTTCACGGAGCGTTTCCGCGCGCGGCTTGACGGGGTGTACCGCGAGAGAGAAAGCCCTGCTCACGAGGCTGGCAGCGGAAGCATCGATGCGTCCATAACGGCTCTGTGGCGTCCGGCCAGGGCAGACGTTCGCGCCGGGTGATCAGGTGATGCGTCGAGGTGCGGTCGCTCCACCGGCGCCGCTGTCGGAGTCCGCCGGTGTCGGAGTCCACCGGTTCCGGTTCCCGCCGGTGTGATCGTGATGGCAGTGCGGTGGTACCTGCGTTTCGCGCTGTCGCACCGGGGCGTCGAGGAACTGCGCGCCGAACACGGCCTCGACGTCGACCACGTAGCCGTGATGTCCCGGTGGGTGCCGCGCTTCACGCTCCCACCGGTCGAGGCGGCCCGGCCGTGGGGGCTGCTCTGGGGGCGCCGGCCGATCGAGGTCACCATCGGTAAGGCCCCGGTCCACCCGCGGCTCCTCGACGAACTGCTCCCCGAGGCCTGCCACGTCGACGCCGCGCGGGAGAACAACCGGATCGAAGCCGACCACGGCCGGTTGAAAGCCCGGCTCCGGCCGATGCGCGGGCTGAAACGCCTCCGCTCAGTCCAGGCGATCAGCACCGGACACGCCCTCGTCCAGAACATCCGCCGTGGCCACTACGAACTCGCCGTTGGCACCAGCCCTAGACAGAGGCTGACCGCCGCCGCATTCACTGAACTCGCCGCCATCTGACCGCGGTCGGCCGCGCTCTTGGCTTACATCGCCTTCCCGCAACGCAACAGTGCCGTTTGCGGTATACCCGCCTGTCCGGGCGGCGCACAGACGGGCCCGCACACGGGCCGACAGCTGGGAAAGCAACTCGGCGCCGCTCAGTGAGTGCCTGTGCGGAGCTGGCGCTACTCGCCGGCGCCACCTGGGGATTTCCGTGAAAATCCAGCGGAAATTCACATGCAGAACCTGATGTTCCTAAAACCCATCAGGAATCCACAAAGCGGTTGTTAGCACAGAAATTTGACTGATGTTCATGTAGAGGAAACCACTCGAAACCGGCTCTGCGGTTACATCTCCTTGGCCTGCAAAAACGAACATTCGGGCATGTTCCGCTCAACCGGAGGCATTGTGGACGGAAGCAGAGCCAAGCACGCTGGTTTGCCTGTCAGAAACCGTAGGTGGTCAGCGGTTTCAATCGCGATCACGCTCGCGATGACCCTGGTCTGCACATTGACCCGGGCCGCCGAAGCAGCCGAAACCACGGAGTCCACGACCGCGCAGGCCGCGGCGGCCCAGGCAGCCCAGAGCGCCCTGGGCACGTTGTCCTCGCAGATGACGCAGACGGCCGCGGGGATAGACGATATCGCGAAGGCCGTGGTCAGCTCGGTGGCTGGATTCAGCGTCGCGGTCTCCGGGGATCAGGTGACGCTCAGCACGCCGCTCCCCGAAGGCTTCGACCGGGGTCAGGCAAAATCCTGGGTGGCCGACGCCAACGGACGTAACCCACAGCTGAGCGACACCATCCAGGAGCACCTGAACGCCTATCCGCTGGATCTTCCGGGCGGCACACCCCAGGTGCACGACTTCGACGGCTCCTTCAGCCTGACGGACAAGGGGCTGAAGCTCACCTTCACGTCGGGTGAGGCACTGACAAGGCCAACCTGGTGGCAGAGCACGCTGCTGGCTGCCGGCTTCTACGCACTGGGCCTGGCGTTCCGGACTGCGTGCATGCTCGGTGTGATCGCCTCGACCGGTGGGGTTGCGAGTGTCCTGGCCAAGACGGCCTGCGCGTCGGTTGCCGGATTCCTGGGTGCCTTCCTCTTCAGGCTGGTCTCTTTCAAGCTCGACGGCAAGAAGCTTGACGCGGACGCCTGGGGGGACATCCTGTGCGTCGCGCTGGCAGGTGCCCTGGTCAGCAGCGGTGCCTGGGAGGGCCTGGTCGGTCCCTGGGTCGCGAACTCCGGGCAGGCGTTCATGAACCGGGTAGGCACCTGGCTGACCCAGCTCGGTGGGGCGATCGCACGCGGATGGGGGCAGGCGGGCGAGGCCGCTACCGCGGTCGGTGAGGCCATCAGAGACTGGGCGGCCGAGTTCCCCGCAGCGCTGCGGAACGCAGTCGACCGCCTGACTGGAGTCACCGGTGCAGGCTCAGTGGACGGCACGATCACGGCCCAACGCTGATCCGAAGGTCGGAGATAACACCGCGTGTCCGGGATGTTCACGAGACCGTCCCGGACACGCGGCCAGAACACCCTGGCGTCAGATCACGGGAATCGTCGTGATCACCGACCCGCGACCGCCCGCCACCGCGCCGAGACCGGGGGAACGGCTCGCGGCGTTCGTCGCCAGCCAGGCACCACGCCTGTTCGCGATCGTCGACGACGGTACGCACAGGCCAGATTGCAGTGGAGTCCAGAGACGTGGTGTACGGATCGGCGATGTGCTGTGAGCCTGCGGCAGCTCATCGCCTGCAGGGTGCCCGCCGTGGCGCCGCCCTGGCTGACCGCGAGCGTGCGCAGCGCGCGCTTGCCGCCGCGGAACCCCTGCGGGGGCACCCAGCGGAAGAACAGCCCGTGCGGGTCGTTGGCGTCCTCGGTGCCATAGATCGCCGAGGTGCGCGGGTCGACGGCGACGGCCTCGTGGGCGAACCGGCCGAGGAACTTCAGCGGTACCGGGTTCAGGTTGGCGGCCCGGTCCACCGGGTCGACCTCGAAGACGTACCCGTGGTCGAACTGGAACATCCCGCCGGCGCGCTGCTCGGTCTCCTCACAGGTCAGCCAGGTCCCCCACGGGGTGATCCCGCCGGCACAGTTGTTGTGGGTGCCGGCCACCTGACGTATTCGCGGACGCGGATGCCGTTCCGGTCGACCTCGATGTTGGTGGTGCCGCCGTGGGCGCCAGGGTCGTAGGTCAGGCCCGGCAGGGTCGGTACCGCGTAGGGCTCGCCGCCGCCGATCTCGTGGTTGTTGACCAGTACGGAACCGTTCCTGGTGCGGAAGGAGCCCGTGCCGTCGGCGTCGCTCGGGGTGGGCTCGCCCGACTCGAGCTTCGTCACGCCGCCCTGAGCGACGATCTTGTAGGAGAAGCCCTTCGGTAGCGCGAGCAGACCAGCCGGGTCGGGAACAACAGCGCCGTAGCCGGTCAGCGGGCGGGCGCCGGCCTGCGCGGCGGTACCGGCGATGGCGTCCAGGCTCCCCGCAACGACGAGGCCGAGGCCACCCACCGCGGCCGGTACGCATCAGACCACGACGGGAAATGAAAGAACCCACGGACGTGCCTCCAGAACTCTGCGAACTAAGATGCCTTGCACATAAATTGGTCTACCTGGCCCCCTGATAGTCGGTACGTGGCCTTGCGACTAACAGCGGGAAACGCTCGCAGCGTGATGGTGGCCAAGCCCAGGGCGATCGGGCCGGGCGAGCATGAGGCCCTGGACGGCGTGGGAGGTGCCCGGCGCACGACCGGGCCCGCCGGCTGGGGCCGGCCTACCCGACGGCCAGGTCGGGCCGAGACCTCCGGCGACCGGCCGGCGCCGTGCGCCACCGGCGCGTGTTCGCCGGCGCGCGGGCGTCTCGCCACCCATCGCACCGCGCCGACCAACGCCGGCCGACACCAACAGATCCATTATTTGGCATAGTTCCACCCGAACCGCTACGGAAATTTCGCTGGAATTTCCTTCCTGAAAGCAATTGCCTCGTCAGCCGGTGCGAATTCCGGCGTTCCGGCGTCACCGTTCCGCGCGAGATGACCTGACCACAGCAGGCCGCGCTCCCGCTCAAACGCAGCCTGGTTCCCACATGTCCGTACCCTTCCGAGATACGCACCCTGCCCCCGAGGCAAGATCCTCGTCGGGCGACGCCGATCGCGACGGGTGTTCCGAATTCCGCTCGCCGAGCCGAACTCCGAGGGAAACGACATGGGTCACGTACTTCACCACGCCCTTGAGCCGAGCGCCGAGTACAACGTCGACCTGACGGTGACCGCCGGGCACTGGCCCGACGGGCTTGGCCGGGAACGTCTTCGTCAGCGGGCCATCGCAGCCGACCGCCGTCGGCTTCATGATCGCCGGGCCAGGCCTGCTCACCCAGGTGGACCTCGAGGCCAGGCGCTGGCGGACGAAGCGGGTCTTCACCCCCGACCCGGCTCTTCTCGGCGGGCTCGGCCGGGCGTTGCCACCGGCCGAGCTGGCGGGGCTGACCGCTGGCGGACGGCCATCCCTGACCAATGTCTCACCGTACTTCTTCGTCGACCGGCTACTGCTCACCGACATCTACCTGGTGGCCAAGCGCGATCTCACCACCGCCCGCCGCGGGCGCGGCGTCCCGGTGAGCCACGCCCGCGTCCCGCGTGAGTCGTTCCACCGTTTCGCCGACTACCGCCGGCCGCGGCAGCGGGCACCTCCGCACGGCCCGAGCCCTTTGCTCCCTATACCCCCCAGGGTATAGTGGTCGTGGAGGTGGGGCACCGTGGAGATGAACGCCAAGGTCCTGTCGGACGCGCTGACGCGGTTGAAGCGCGCGCACGGTCAGCTGGGCGCCGTGATCGGCATGATCGAAAACGGCGACGACTGCGAGCGGGTCCTGACACAGCTCGCGGCAGTATCCCGGGCGCTGGACAAGGCAGGCTTCAAGATCATCTCTACGGGCATGCGCCAGTGCCAGGCCGCGCGCGAGCGCGGGGAGCAGCCGCCGCTGACCGAGGAGCAGCTGGAGAAGCTGTTCATGGCCTTGTCCTGACCCGACCGGGCAGACCCCGTCGACCGGAGGGGTCTGCCCGTCGATTCGCGGTACCGCACCATGTCCCGGGTATACCCCCCCGGGTATATGGAACCCGGAAGGCGACGATGTCGGGATCCACCCGATGGGTCCGTGCTGTCGTCGGCGGGTGGCGGGCAGGCGCCGTCCCAGGCACGTAGGGCCTGGTGAGCCACCGCTTCGACCACGTGGCTCACCAGGCGGAACACCGGCCGACACGAACGACAAGAAGGAGAGTGAGCAGGCGATGACTGGTGTTGATGTCGAGATTGATGTCCAGGTCGTGGAGACCTCGTCGCTGGGTGACCGCAGCTACCTGGCCCATGACGGGCGGGTCGCGGTCGTGGTCGATCCGCAGCGTGACATCGACCGGATCCTGGCCCTGGCGGGCCGCCTCGGGGTGCGGATCACGCATGTGGCCGAGACACACCTGCACAACGACTACGTCTCCGGCGGTCTCGCGCTGGCCCGGGTGACCGGCGCCCGGTATCTGGTCGCCGCCGCGGACGAGGTGGGCTTCGAGCGGACGCCGGTCGCCGACGGCGACGAGGTCGCGATGTCGGACTCGATGCGGCTGCGGGTGGTGGCCGCCCCCGGGCACACGTTCCATCACCTGTCCTACGTCCTCGACGGTCCCGACGGGCCGGTGGGGGTGTTCACCGGCGGGTCGCTGCTGTTCGGCACCACCGGCCGCACCGACCTGCTCGGTCAGCGGCACGCCCACACCCTGGCCGAACAACAGCACGCCTCGGTGCGCCGCCTCGCCGACCTGCTGCCCGACGGCGCGCAGGTCTGGCCCACCCACGGGTTCGGCAGCTTCTGCTCCGCCACCCAGTCCGACGCCCCCGCTTCCACGATCGGCCGGGAGCGGCAGGTCAACCCGGCGCTGCGGCTGGAGACCGACGCGTTCGTCACCGAGATCCTGGCCGGGCTCGACGCCTACCCCGCGTACTACGCGCACATGGGCGCCCGCAACGTCGACGGGGCCGCACTGATCGACCTCACGCCGGCGCACCGGGCCGACCCCGCCGAACTACGTGGACGGATCGGCGCCGGTGAGTGGGTGATCGACCTGCGCTCACGCAAGGCGTTCGCCCACCGGCACCTTACCGGCACGCTGAGCTTCGGCCTGGACGGACCGATGTCCACCTGGCTGGGCTGGATGGCCCCCTGGGGCGCGCCGATCACCCTGCTCGGCGAGAGCGAGCAGCAGGTCGCCGACGCCCAGCGCGAACTCGCCCGCATCGGCATCGACCGGCCCGCTGCCACGGCCACCGGCGGCCCCGATGGCTGGGCCGCAGGCGAGGAGCATCACATCGCCGCGCTCACCACCGCCACGTTCGTCGACCTCGCCGCCGCCCGCGCCGGCACCGTCCCGCCCGGACTGCCGGCGCCGGACGCCGTGCTCGACGTGCGGATGGGCAACGAATGGCGCTCCGGCCACCTCGACGACGCCGTGCACCTCCCGCTGCCCGAACTGCCGGCCCGGCTCGACGAGGTGCCCGCCGGCACCGTCTGGGTGCACTGCGGCTCCGGCTACCGCGCCGCCGCCGCGAGCAGCCTGTTGCAACGCGCCGGCCGCCAGGTGGTGCACCTCGACGACGCCTACGCCAACGCCGCCCACGCAGGCCTGACCATCGTCGACGACAAGGAGACCTCGTGACCAGCCGCGCCCCGGCCACCCTGGATGCCACGACGCTGCGACAGCTCATCGCCACGGCCAGCGCACCACGGCTGATCGATGTGCGCACCCCGGGCGAGTTCGAGGCCGCGCACATCCCCGGCTCCTACAACGTGCCGCTCGACATCCTGCGCGAGCACCGCGACGAACTGCGCGCGCACCTCGACGAGCAGGTCGTGCTCGTCTGCCGCTCCGGGCAACGCGCCACCGCGGCCGAACAGGCCCTCGCCGCCGCAGGCCTGCCGAACCTGCGGATCCTCGACGGCGGCATCAGCGCGTGGCAGGCCGCCGGCGCCCCGGTGCGCGGCGGCACGAACCGCTGGGACCTCGAACGGCAGGTCCGTCTCGTCGCCGGCTCCCTCGTGCTGGGCGCGGTCCTGACCAGCGTGGCGGTCCCGGCGGCCAAGTGGGCCGCGGCGGCCGTCGGCGCCGGGCTGACCTTCGCCGCCCTGTCCAACACCTGCGCGATGGGCAGCCTGCTGGCCAGACTGCCTTACAACCGCGGCCCCCGCCTCGACGTCGACGGCGTCATCGCCGCCCTGGCCAGCCCACGACCATGATCGCCGCCCTGGGCCTCGGCGCGGCGATCGGGATCCTGCTCGGTCTACTCGGCGGCGGCGGCTCCATCCTGGCCGTCCCCGCCCTGATCTACGGCGCCGGGCTCTCTGTGACAGCCGCCGTACCCACATCGCTGCTGGTCGTGGGAATCTCCTCAGCCGCCGCACTGCTGCCCCGCCTGCGCACCCGCCAGATCCGCTGGCGCATCGCCGCGATCGTCGGCACAGCCGGAGCACTGGCGGCGTTCGGCGGCGCGGCCCTCAACCAGCTGCTCGATCCCCGCCTCGTCCTGATCGGCCTCGCCGCCCTCATGGGCGCCGCCGCGGTCCGCATGCTGCGCGGCGACGGCGAAGCCGGCGGCGACTGTTCCCTACCCGACGGCGGCGTCAACTGGCGTGGCTGCCTCCCCAAAGCCATCGGCACCGGCATCGCCGTCGGCTTCCTCACCGGCCTGTTCGGCGTCGGCGGCGGATTCCTCCTCATCCCCGCCCTCGTCCTGCTCCTCGGCCTGCCCATGCCCGCCGCGGTCGGCACCTCACTGGTCGTCATCGTGATCAACTCCGCCGCCGGGTTCGCCGCCCACGCCGGCGAGGCCACGCTTGACTACCGCATCGCCGCCGCGTTCACCGCCGCCGCGGTCATCGGCTCGCTGACCGCCGGACGATTCGCGACGCGCGTGCCCGCCGAGCGGCTACGCGGATCCTTCGCCTACCTCGTCCTCGCCGTCGCGGCGTTCGTCGTCCTCCAGGCCGTCGTCAACCCGCCTGCCAGCTGATCCCCGCCCGGCCCGCGCACGGCCGTAGCGGGAATGTCAAGAAAACGGCTCTGTTGAACCGCCCGCTCGGCCCCCAGCAGCGGCAGGCGGGTCAGCGCGGTGATCGCCACCGGCAAGGCCGAGAAACAGGCCGCTCGACGGCGATGCGGGCAGGCGAGTTCTCGGCGGACTCCGCGGCCGGTCCCGCCGCCGCGATCAGCAACAGGACGGCGGGCAGCGCCAGCCCGTCGTTGACCCCTGTGGGGCTCCAGAACCCCGATTCGAGCGGTGACCTGCGCGTTTACCCGCCGGACAGGGCCCGCCTCGGGCAGGCTGGATGGTCATGGTGTGGTCGCTGCTCTACGCCCTGACACGCAACGCTCTCGGACTGATGTTGCTCCGCGTGCGTGGC
>NZ_UBIZ01000378.1:0-5034 GCF_900465275.1 Parafrankia sp. Ea1.12
CGCCAGAACCTCGCGCCCCGCCCTCCCCCTGACCGAGCAGTTGGGTACGATGGTGCGCAGCAGGGCCGTTAGCTCAATTGGCAGAGCAACCGGCTTTTAACCGGTGAGTTCAGGGTTCGAGTCCCTGACGGCCCACCTCGGAGGGCACTTCCTGCGCACTTTTCAAGCACTCTCAAGGTCAATCTTTTGGCGCTTTCGCGGCCACCGGAAGCTGGCCGGACCGGTTTTATGACGGCCGCAGAACCGTGCGGGTTCTTACCAGTTACTGTAGCCCCGTTCCTCCTCCCAGTGGAGCGCATCTGGTGCTGGGTGTAGTGCTGATCTCCGAGGATTCGATCGCGAAGAGACCTTTATGTCCTGTCGCGTACCCTGATCAGATGATGACGATCGGCGTGGACCTGGCGGCGGAGCCGAAGAAGACCGCACTCGCCCGGATCGACTGGTCGCCAGGTTCAGCGGCGGTGAGGGAGGTCCTACTCGGTACGTCGGACACCGCGATCGTCATGTCGATCAAGAAAGCGGACAAGGTCGGTATCGATTGCCCGTTCGGTTGGCCGGAGTCCTTCGTCGCCTTCATCGCGGCCCACCAGGCCGGTAACGTCGTCGTCTCACCGGGGGTCACTGGTCTGGAGTGGCGACGTGCCCTGGCGTACCGAGCCACTGATCGGCGGGTCCAGGCAGAGACGGGGCTACGGCCGCTCAGCGTCGCCGCCGATCGGATCGCGCATACGGCGATGCGCTGCGCGGGACTACTGGCAACACTCGCAGGCGACGGCATGCCCGTGGACCGCGCCGGAGGTGGCGTCGTCGTCGAGGTGTACCCAGCCGCGTCGCTTGCCCGGTGGGGGCTACCGCACCGCGGTTACAAGACCAGGGACAACATTTCCGTCCTCGGCACGCTGGTCGACGCTCTCCTCGATGCGGCTGGATGGCTGGATCTCGGCACCCATGAAGATCTCTGCCGCCGTTCTGACGACGCCTTCGATGCCGTGATCGCCGCGATGACCGCCCGTGCCGCGACGCTGGGCCACACCGCCGCCCCCGGACCGGACGACGCCACCGCCGCGGAACGGGAGGGGTGGATAGCACTGCCGACCAGCCCACTGTCCTCCCTCGTGCCAGACGGCCACCCGAGACCGGCCGAGCACCTACCTCCAGGACGGTGACTCCGAAGATCGCACCATGGGAGCGGCCTTGTTCTTCTACGCTGATAGCAGTCACGGGCAGCGCCAGCCGAACATGATCGAATGTGCGATCGGTGTTGTCTTTGCACGGCGATGCGCGGTGTTCACGAACGATCGGGCTGCGGCGTGGCCCTGATGTCGTCCCGGTGACCGATTCTGAAGGCCGATCATCCTCGGCGGGGCTGTTGCATTGCGAGGATGCGGCGCACGCCAGGGCCCGGGCAGTCACGGTCAGACGGCTTGGGTGAGCTCGGTGAACGCGGCGGCCAGCCGCAGCTGTGGGCCGGTATGGGTGGCGAGTTCGTAGTGGCCGCGTCGGATGTTCTGAACCAAGGCGTTCCCGGCGCTGATCGTCTGGACCGAGCGGAGGCGTTTGAGTTCGCGCATCGGCCGTAGCCGGGCTTTGAGCCGGCTGTGGTTGGCTTCCATTCGGTTGTTCTCTCTGGCGGCGTCGACATGGCAGGCCTCGGGAGCGGCTCGTCGAGGATCCTCGGGTAGACGGGTGCCTTGTCGGTGGTGACCTCGACCGGCTGGCGGCCATGCGCCGGCGCCTGGATGAAGAACCGGCGGGCTACGGCCGAGCAATGGTTGAGATCTGTGGTCGGCTGGGGAGGGGCGTGCCTTCCCGGTGATCGAGGTTGAGGTCTCAGGCAGGCCGACGTTGGCGCGTCGGTCGGGAAGGCATGCCGGTGCTCACGGTAGTACCCGAGGACAGCACGCCCGGGGACGGTTCGACGGTCAGGCCGTCGCTGATCGATGAGATCGTCCGGGAAGGTGCGCGGCGGATGCTCGCGGCCGCGTTGGAAGCCGAGGTCGACGCCTACATCGCCGAGCTCGCCGACGAGCGCGACGAGGGTGGCCGCCGGCTGGTGGTCTGTAACGGCCACGCCCAGCCCGGGCAGGTGATGACCGCCGCCGGTGCGGTCGAGGTCACCGCGCCGCGGGTCAACGACCGCAGGGTCGACCCGGACGCCGGCGAACGGCAGCGGTTCTCCTCTTCTACTCGCCGGAGTATCGATTTGGGTCCGGCAAGGCTGGAAGGGTCGGGCAGGCTCCGAGACAACCGCCCCATGAGTATCATCTTTATTTTTGCAGGGTCGATAGCGAACGGCGGCACTGTCTCGTTCCGAGATAGCGGCGAATGCGCCGGGTTCTGGCCGGCCGGCGGCCAGACGGCGTGGGTGAGTTCGGCAAACGCGGCTGCCAGCAGCGCCGGCCGGTCGCCCATCTGACTGGATGGGGCGTCCGACAGACGACTTCGGAGTCGCCGTGCGGCGAACATGATGGTCGAATGCTCGATTCGTCGGTGACCGCGTCCGAAGTGACCGTCGTGCTGCCGCGGCCGTTTCCGGCGCGGATGCCGGCCCCCTGCGCCGCTGTGCCCGGGCCGGCGGCTGCCGCGCTCGTCGCGTCCGTCGTGTCCAGACCCGACACTGCCGTCTGTGACGTACCTGTCCCAGTCCAGAGCGAGGGCGGACGGGTCCGCGGGTACCTGACCTCGTCGCGGCTGGCATCGCTGCTGTCGACAGCGGGGCAGGAGAGCACCACCACCGTCCTCCCTGCGTTCGTCACCGGCCTGGCCGGGGGCGTCCCGCTCGCCATCGCCGGAATGGAGGCCGTCGGGCACGCGGGTGGGATGGCGGCCCGGTTCGGTGGCGCCGAGACAGCGCTGCGCCGGCCGCGGTGGCGTGGCCTGGTCAGCCTCGTCGGGCACGCCGGCATGGGGCTGGCGTCGGCACTGCTTGCGCTCAGCGGCGTGGCATGGCAGGCGGCCACGGTGTAAGGGTCGGCTCGTGGGCGGCCCGCGGGCTGCGCACGCCCCTGCGGCCGGCGCAGGCGAGCGAGGTCACCACCGTGGACCGGATGGGACGCCGCCTCGGGGTGGAACGTTCGATCGACGCGGTGGGCGCAGCCCTCGGCCCGGTGTTGGCGCTGCTGTTCCTGACCTTCCTGGAGGTCCGGACGGTCATCCTGCTGGCGGTGCTGCCGGCCGTCGCGGCGGTGGCCGTCAGCGCCCGCGCGAACCGGCGACGGGCAGCGCAGCCGGGCGGGAATCCGACACGCCCGGACCTGGACGTCCTCCAGCCGGACGCCGTGTGGCAGCTGCCATCGCTGCGTAGCAGAATCGACCAGCTCCGGCGCGGTCGCCTGGGTCGGTTCCTCCTCGGCGTCGCGATCTACGAGACCGCGAACATCGCCGCGGTGCTACTGCTGCTTCGCGCGACGAAGCTACTGCCCGCTGGAGCCGGACCGTTCAGTCAGCTCCAGCTCGTGGCGCTGCTGTACATCGGCTACCAGCTCAGCGCGGCCGTCTGCGCCAGCTGGGCGGGTGCGCTGGCGGACCGGATCGGTACTGGCCCGATCATCGCCGGTGGCGCCACGTGCCTGCTGACCGCCTATGCCGGATTCGCTCTGGCCGGGACGAACGAGTTGCTTCTGCTCGCCGTCTGCTTTGTGTTGGCAGGGGCTGCCGCCGGTGCCGTGGACGCGGCCGAGTACACCGGCGTCGGCCGGCTGGGCTCGCCGGAGATCCGCTGGACGGCGTTCGGCACCCTCGCCGCTCTGCAGAGTGGCGGTCGGGCGATCGCAACGTTGACCGCCGGTGCGCTGTGGACGTTCGTCGCGCCCGAGGCAGGGCCGCTGTTCTGCGCGCCGCTGCTCGTGGTCGCGACGATCCTGTTCACCGTCAGGGCGGACCGCCCGCCTGCGCCGGTCACCGCATGACAGGCACGCCCGCGCGCAGCAAGGTCCCCTCTCGGCGTGTGGGGCTCCCAAAACCGGATTTCGGCCTGTGAGCTGGCCTTTTGCGGTTGACGCGATCTTCCGCGGAGGTGCCGGGCTGCGTTGCGATTCGTTGATCAACCCCCCGAGGGTGACTGCGGCGGGGTATCGACCACGTCGATGCCGGCTTCGGTAAACCCAGCGTCGAACGAAGCCGTGAACTTCGCATCTCGGTCACGGATGAGAAACCGGAACCGGTGGGTACGCTCCTCGAGATCCATCAGCAGGTTCCGTGCCCGCTGGGTGACCCACGCCGCGGTCGGGTGTCTCGTGACCCCGAGGACATGGATACGACGGGTGGCGTGCTTGACGACGAAGAACACGTAGATCTGTTGGAGGAACACGGTGTCCACCGTGAAGAAATCGCAGGCCAGCATGCCGGAGGCCTGGGCACGCAGGAACGTACGCCAGGAGGAGTCGGTCCGGCGGGGCGCTGGATCGACACCGGTGCGGTGCAGGATCCGTCAGACGGTGGCGACCCCGACCGGGTAGCCCGGCCCGGCGAGTTCTCCCTGGATCCTGCGGTGGCCCCAGGTCGGATTCTCCGTGCGGGGCGCAGGACCAGCTCGCGGATCTCCCGGCAGATCGGTGGCCGCCCGGGCGACATCCGCGATGGCGGATCTCGCCGACGCAACAGCGCCGGTTCGAGTCCCTGACGGCCCGCCAGTGATCACACTGACGGTACATGCCCCGCCAGGGCCTCGCCGGTCACGACTGGACGCAACAGACCTCACTGACCGCGCGAACCGCAGGTACCAGCGGACCGCCAGCACGATCACCTCCGGAGGGAGCCGGAACCCAGCGAACTTCCACATCGGGACCGAAGGACGGACCACACCTCGCCTCATCGCCTGATCATTACCTGCCGCCACACGGGGCCCGTCGAGTGGAGGCAACAGTGCCGTCTGCCTGTCAGGGGGTCTCGGCGGGTGGCGGCTGGTCGGTTGTCAGTTGGCGTGATTGCTGGTTGAGCCGCTGGGCTTCGGCGAGTTGGTCTTCGAGGATGACGATGCGGCAGGCGGCGTCGATCGCGGTGCCCTGATCGACGAGTTCACGGACGCGGGCGGCC
>NZ_UBIZ01000063.1:0-926 GCF_900465275.1 Parafrankia sp. Ea1.12
TCGTATGAGTCTATCATTGCCAAAGGAATTTCCCACCACAACCAGAAGCACTAAGCCCTGGCCATGGACGGGGGTTAAAAAATATGGCACTGACTATTCGGTACGCTGTTGAGTTCTCAAGGAGCAGGTGCGTACAGGAGTTCACGCCGCGAAGCGGTTCCTCCAGGCACTTTTGCCCAAATTCGTCTTGTTTAGGTTGGAAACGCCGCGATCCTTGCCAGGATCTTGCGCTCTACCCTCAGCCTCGCCCTCTCGGTCGAGGCCCTGTCCCGCGTGGAGCCACCCTGTTCGGTGTCTTCCGTGTCGCGCTGACAGAGAGAACATTACGGGTGGATGACGGGAGGCGTCAAATCAATCGGGACCTGGATAGTGTGACGTATGTCACATGGCTCCACTTGGAGCTTGACGTCGCTGTCTGATATGCGAGGCTTGAGGTTCTGCGCTCGAACGGATGGGCGATGGACCAGCCCCGCCACCAGCGCGGGAGGACCGCTCGAAACACCTGGGTACCAGCCACTGTGAAGCGGTGGACACCTCGCCGGGTCACCCGAAGCGGGGGACGTGCCGGCCGTGGGCGAGTGGCCTCTCTGTGCCGCAGGGAGCACAGTCCGTACGCGTCGGTCTGTGCGGGTTCGGTCGGGCCGTCGCAGCCACGCGCCTCAGGCGGGCATCCGCGGGGGCCGGCCCCGGCTCACCGACGGCTCGTTCAGGATCCAGAGCCGGTACGGGCGGTCGCGGCCCGTCCGGATGCCGATCCGGGGCCCACGGCCCACCTGGGTCTCGGCAACGGGTGCTCCGGAGTGAACCGTCACCGGGCCGGATCCGACGAGGTCGGTGCCGGTGAAGCCGCCGTCCACCCCCAGGGCCCGGGCGAAGCGTCCAGGCCCGCTCGCGACGCGCCAGGCGGCCGCGGCGCCCCCCACCCA
>NZ_UBIZ01000380.1:0-26958 GCF_900465275.1 Parafrankia sp. Ea1.12
GCCGATGGTACTGCGTGGGTGACCGCGTGGGAGAGTAGGACGCCGCCGGACTTCTTTTGGTGGGGGCTGTTTCTGGCTGTGGCCGGGAGCAGCCCCCACCTGTATTTCCGGACCTTTTCCCGGCCGACGGCTGACGGCCATGTCGGAGCGACGGAGGCGGTTGCCTGAGGCAGCCCCGTCGGCTCGGCTGCCAGCCATGCAGGGCACCCCCGCTGGTCTTGGTGACCAGGCCGCCGGCGAGCGCGCTCCGGCCCGCTCGGCTCATCGGCTGGTGTCAGGCTTGTGAGAAGGAGCCCCAGGCGGAGGCCCCTGGAGCGTTCGGACCGGCGCCGGAACCCGGAACGTGGAGGGTTCGGGTCATGCCGGAACGCCAGGTCACGGCGACCGGTCCTCCTGCTGTGTGACGGGTTCGACGCCCCTGTGCCGCCCGCATGTCCATGGTCTCGGTGGCCCCAGTTAAATGGACGTCCTACTATCGGAGTGCCAACGACGGTCGTTGGTGTCCGCGTACCGTCCTCGGGAGCAAGCCACATGAGCGCAGCCACCGTGGTGGGCCAGGAGGCCCCCGCCCTGCACGTGCCCGTCTGGCCGGTGCGCGTCGTCACCGCGGCGTCGCTGTTCGACGGCCATGACGCGGCGATCAACATCATGCGCCGGATCCTGCAGGCCCAGGGAGCCGAGGTGATCCACCTCGGTCACGACCGGGGCGTCGACGAGATCGTGACGGCGGCGATCCAGGAGGACGCGCAGGCGGTCGCGATCTCGTCCTACCAGGGCGGTCACGTCGAGTACTTCACCTACCTGGTGGACCGGCTGCGGGAGCGGGGAGCCGGGCACATCGGTGTGTACGGCGGCGGCGGCGGCGTCATCGTGCCGGACGAGATCGCGCTACTGCACTCCCGCGGTGTCGCGAGGATTTTCTCCCCGGAGGATGGCCAGCGGCTCGGCCTGCACCTGATGGTCAACAGCATCGTCCGTGACGGGGACGTCGATCTCGCGGCGGGCCCGCCGGCGGTCGAGGCGGTGCGGGCCGGCGACGAGTCCGCGCTGGCCCGGGCGATCACCGTGCTCGAGGACGGCCGGAACCCGGCCCTGGCCGCAGCGCTGCGCGAGGCGGCCGAGCGCGGACCGGCCGTGCCGGTGCTCGGCATCACCGGTACCGGCGGGTCCGGGAAGTCGTCGCTCACGGACGAGGTGCTGCGCCGTTTCCGTCTCGACCAGGAAGACGGCCTGCGCATCGCCGTCCTCGCGGTCGACCCGACCCGGCGGCGTGGCGGCGGTGCGCTGCTCGGCGACCGGATCAGGATGAACGCGCTGGGAGCCGGCTTCCTCGGCGGTGAGCCCGACGGCGGCGGTCCGGCGGACGGCGGTCCGGCGAAGGGCCGCCAGGGGAACGGTGCCCAGGGGAGTGGCGTCCACGGGAGCGGGGTCTTCTTCCGCTCGCTGGCCACCCGCGGCGCGGGGCGCGAGCTGCCCGAGCACCTCGCCGACATCATCGCGGCCTGCAAGGCCGCCGGGTACGACCTGATCATCGTGGAGACTCCGGGCATCGGCCAGGGCGACGCGGCGATCGTGCCCTTCTGTGACGTCTCGATGTACGTGATGACCCCCGAGTACGGGGCCGCGTCCCAACTCGAGAAGATCGACATGCTCGACTTCGCGGATGTCGTGGCGGTCAACAAGTTCGAGCGCCGCGGAGCGGAGGACGCGCGGCGCGACGTCGCGCGTCAGATAGTGCGCAACCGGGAGGACTTCGGCGCTTCCTGGGAGGAGATGCCGGTGTTCGGCACCTCGGCCGCGCGGTTCAGCGACGACGGGGTGACCGCGCTCTACCAGTTCCTGCGCGACCTGCTGCGCGAGCGCGGGCTGCGCGTGGTCCCGGGCCGGCTGCCGGCGGTGGACGTCCGTGTCTCCTCGGGGCTGACGACGGTGGTGCCGCCGGCACGGGTCCGCTACCTCGCGGAGATCGCCGATGCGGTGCGCGGCTACCACGCGCACACCGAGGAGCTGTCCGAGCTCGCCCGCCGGCGCCAGCACCTGTCCACGGCGATCGCCGAGCTCGACGGCGCCCAGGCGGATCACGCGAGCTCGAATGGCGCCGGCGGTCCGGGTGACGCGCTGGCGCGGCTGCGGAGCCTCCGGAACGCGGCTGACGCGGCGCTGGACGCGCGGACCCGCGAGCTGCTCGACGGCTGGCCCGCCCTGGTCGCCGAGCGGTCCGGCGAGGAGATGGTCTACACGGTGCGCGACCGGGAGATCCGCACCCCGCTGCGGCGCACGACGCTGTCGGGTACCGCCGTCCCCCGGGTGGCGGTGCCGCGGATCGACGACGACGCCCGCCTCGTACGGTTCCTGCGGCGGGAGAACCTGCCGGGGCTCTTCCCGTTCACCGCGGGCGTGTTCCCGTACAAGCGGGCCGGTGAGGCGCCGGCGCGGATGTTCGCCGGCGAGGGCGACCCGTTCCGCACGAACCGGCGGTTCCACCTGCTCTCCGCCGACTCGCCGGCGACCCGGCTGAGCACCGCGTTCGACTCGGTCACGCTTTACGGGCGGGACCCGGGCCCCCGCCCGGACGTGTACGGAAAGATCGGGACGTCCGGGGTCTCCGTGGCGACGCTGGACGACATGAAGGCGCTTTACGCGGGATTCGACCTGTGCTCGCCGACGACGAGCGTCTCGATGACGATCAACGGCCCGGCCCCGGCGATTCTGGCGATGTTCCTCAACACCGCGATCGACCAGCGGCTCGAGCTGTTCCGGACGGAGAACGGGCGCGAGCCGTCGGCGGCCGAGACGGCCGAGGTGGCAGCCTGGGCGCTGGCGAACGTGCGCGGCACCGTGCAGGCGGACATCCTCAAGGAGGACCAGGGCCAGAACACCTGCATCTTCTCGACGGAGTTCGCCCTGCGCTGCATGGCGGACGTGCAGGAATGGTTCATCGACCACCGCGTCCGAAACTTCTACTCGGTTTCGATCTCCGGCTACCACATCGCGGAGGCCGGGGCGAACCCGATCAGTCAGCTCGCGTTCACGCTCGCCAACGGGTTCACCTACGTCGAGGCCTACCTGGCGCGCGGAATGCGGATCGACGACTTCGCGCCCAACCTGTCGTTCTTCTTCTCCAACGGCATGGACGCCGAGTACAGCGTGATCGGCCGGGTGGCCCGGCGGATCTGGGCGGTCGCGATGCGCGAGCGCTACGGCGCGGCGGAGCGCTCCCAGAAGCTCAAGTACCACGTGCAGACCTCGGGTCGGTCGCTGCACGCGCGGGAGATGAACTTCAACGACATCCGGACGACATTGCAGGCATTGTGCGCGATCTATGACAACTGCAACAGCCTGCACACCAACGCCTACGACGAGGCTGTGACGACGCCCACGGAGCAGTCCGTGCGGCGGGCGCTGGCCATCCAGATGATCATCGATCAGGAATGGGGGCTCGCCGGGAACGAGAACCCGCTGCAGGGCTCCTTCGTGATCGACGAGCTGACCGACCTCGTCGAGGAGGCGGTGCTGGCCGAGTTCGAGCGGATCTCCGAGCGGGGCGGTGTTCTCGGCGCGATGGAGACCGGTTACCAGCGCGGGCGCATCCAGGATGAGTCGATGCTCTACGAGCGGCGCAAGCACGACGGCTCCCTGCCGATCATCGGGGTGAACACCTTCATCGGGCCGGACGCCGACGACAAGGGAGCCGGTCCGCTGGAGCTCGCCCGGGCCACCGAGGAGGAGAAGCAGTCCCAGCTGCGGCGCCTGGCGGACTTCACCAGCCGTAACCGCGAGCCCGCCCAGCAGGCTCTCGAGCGGCTGCGGCAGGTCGCCGCGGCGGGCGGTAACACTTTCGAGGTGCTGATGGACGCCGTGCGGGTGTGTTCCCTGGGCCAGATCAGCGCGGCGTTCTTCGAGGTCGGCGGACAGTACAGGCGTAACATCTGATGACGTGACCGCGGGCCGGTGCCGGTGCGCGGGCAGCGGCGCGTCGAGCGTGTGCACCCACGCCACCTGGTTCGTCGATCATCAGGCGATCACCAGATGTCGGTCGGACGTCGATCCGGGCGTCGGCGGGGATGCGCACCTGGGCGCGCTGTGTGGCCTTCATGTTGCCGGCATCGCCAACGTTGCCAGCATCGCCGTTCCCGGATGCAACGGTCGTACGCCGGAATGGCTATTGTTGATGGCTCCGCTGTCGATGGTCTGCCGGCCCGACGATCCCGTCCTGGAGATATTGCACCCGTGTCACAGCCGAAACCGCTTCCGACCGACCCGATCGCGGAGGCGCACCGGCAGTGGACCGCCCACGGATGGGGGCCCGTCGCGGACGGCATGGCCGCCGTCACCTCGCTGATGCGCGCGCAGCAGATCCTGCTCGCCCGGGTCGACGAGGTCCTGCGGCCCCTCGATCTCACGTTCGCCCGCTACGAGCTGCTCATGCTCCTGCTGTTCAGCCGCAAGGGCTCGCTGCCGCTGAGCCGCATCGGGAGCCTGCTGCAGGTGCACCCGACCAGCGTCACCAGCGCCGTGGACAGGCTGGAGGCCCGCGGGCAGGTGCGCCGCCTGCCGCATCCGACGGATCGGCGCGCGATCCTCGCCGAGATCACTGAGGACGGGCGGGCGACGGCGCTCGCGGCCACCGAGAAGCTCAACGACACGGTGTTCGCCGACCCCGGGCTTCCTGACAGCGGTGTGCGGGACCTCGTCGAGCTGCTCACCGACCTGCGGCGCGGTGCCGGCGACTTCTGACCCGCCCGGACCCGGACCCGGGCCAGCCGGTGCCCCGGCCCGGTGCGCGGCCGGGTTCGGGCGGTCGTCCCGAGGCCGGGTGGGGCGCCCGAGTGGCAGCTACCCTCTACAGACGTGACCTACCTCGACCACGCGGCGACCACGCCGATGCGCCCGGAGGCCGTCGCGGCGTTCACCGCCGTGTTGACGGACGCCGGGAACGCCTCATCGCTGCACGCCGGCGGTCGGCGCGCCCGCCGGATCGTCGAGGAGTCGAGGGAGTCCCTGGCCGAGGTGCTGGGCGCGCGGCCGTCCGACCTGATCTTCACTGCGGGCGGCACGGAGAGCGACAATCTGGCGATCAAGGGGCTGTACTGGTCGCGCCGCGCCGCCGACCCGCGCCGGCGCCGGATCCTGGTCAGCGCGGTGGAGCACCCGGCGGTGCTGGACACCGCGTCCTGGCTGGCCCGGCGGCAGGGGGCGGTGCTGGAGACGCTGCCGGTGGACGAGACCGGCCTGGTCGCCCCCGAGGTGCTGCGCGCCGCGGTGGAGTCCGACCCGGCCTCGGTCGCGCTCGTCTCGGTGATGTGGGCGAACAGCGAGGTGGGCACCATCCAGCCGGTCGCCGAGCTGGCCCGGGTCGCCCACGCTCGCGACATCCCGTTCCACACCGACGCCGTCCAGGCGTTCGGGCAGATCGAGACGTCGTTCGCCGCCAGTGAGGCGGACGCGCTGACGATCAGCGCGCACAAGATCGGCGGCCCGGTGGGGGTGGGCGCGCTGCTCGTGCGGCGCGGGGTCGAGGTGGAGCCGCTGGCGCACGGCGGCGGGCAGGAGCGCGACGTCCGCTCCGGGACGCTCAACACCCCGGGAGTGGCCGCCTTCGCCGCGGCGGCGGCCGCCGTCACCGCGGAGCTGCCCGCCGAGCGGGTCCGGCTGGCCTCGCTGCGCGACGACCTCGTGCGCCGGGTGCTGGCCGAGGTGCCCGGGGCGACGCTCAACGGTGCCGCCCCCGGCGCCGGCCGGCTGCCCGGAAACGCACACCTGACCTTCCCCGGCTGCGAGGGCGACTCGCTGCTGATGCTGCTCGACGCGCACGGGGTGGAATGCTCGACGGGCTCGGCCTGCTCGGCGGGAGTGGCGCGGCCCTCGCACGTGTTGTTGGCGATGGGCGCCGGTGAGGCCCACGCCCGTGGGTCGCTGCGGTTCTCGCTCGGGCACGGCTCGTCGGCGGCGGACGTCGACGCGCTGGTCGCCGTGATCGGTCCGGTGGTGGCGCGTGCCAGCCGCGCCGGTGAGCTCGCGGGTCTGAGCGCGGGGTGAGTCGATGAGCCGGCGGCGGGAGCGCCCGCCGAGCCGGCGGTGTGGACGAGGGGTGGGATCGTGAGCCGGATGAGGGTGCTCGCGGCCATGTCGGGCGGCGTCGACTCGGCGGTGGCCGCCGCCAGGGCCGTCGACGCCGGCCATGACGTGACCGGCGTCCACCTGGCGCTGTCGCGCTCGCCCGCCTCGGACCGGGTCGGTGCCCGTGGGTGCTGCACGCTCGAGGACGCCCGCGACGCCCGCCGTGCCGCCGACGTGCTCGGCATCCCCTTCTACGTCTGGGATCTCGCGGAGCGTTTCGAGACCGAGGTCATCGACGAGTTCGTCGCCGACTACTCGGCCGGGCGCACGCCCAACCCCTGCGTGCGCTGCAACGAGCGCATCAAGTTCGCCGCGGTGCTGGAGAAGGCGCTCGCGCTCGGCTTCGACGCGGTCGTCACCGGGCACCACGCCCGGCTGGACGAGGACGGCACGCTGCGCCGCTCGGTGGACCCGGCGAAGGACCAGTCGTACGTGCTCGGCACCCTGCGGCCCGAGCAGCTCGCCGCGGCCCGGTTCCCGCTCGGCGACTCGACGAAGGCCCAGGTCCGCGAGGAGGCCGCGCGCCGTGGCCTCGCCGTCGCCGACAAGCCGGACAGCCACGACATCTGTTTTGTGGCCTCCGGGGACACCGGCGCCTGGCTGCGCGAGCGCCTGGGGCCGCGTCCGGGCCCGGTCGTCGACGCGGAGACCGGCGAGACCCTCGGCGAGCACGACGGGGCGTACGCCTTCACGGTCGGGCAGCGCCGGGGGCTCGGGCTGGGACGTCCCGCGCCGGACGGCCGCCCGCGCTACGTGCTGGAGATCTCCCCGGCGACGTCGACGGTGACCGTCGGCCCGTCCAGCGCGCTGGACATGCGCAGCCTGGTCGCGGAGCGGATGGTCTGGCCCCATGACGGGCCGGTGTCGTGCACCGCGCAGGTCCGGGCGCACGGCGGGGTGGTCCCCGCGGTGGTGACGGCCCGGGGCGACGAGCTCGACGTGCGGCTGGCGGAGCCGGTGCGCGGCACTGCGGCGGGCCAGGCCGTGGTCTTCTACGACGGCGACCGGGTGCTCGGCGGCGGGCGCATCCGCTCCCTGGCGGCCTGAGGCACCGGGCCCGCCCGAAGCCCGGCCGCCCGCCTGGCCGGAGTGGCTCGTGTGGCCTGCGGCGCGCCTTCGGTGATGCGCCGGGCGCGGTTGCCGCGTGCTGACGGGTCCTGCCAGCGAGTCATCCGAGGGGTTCCGCCGGCGGGTCGTTCCGACGGGTGATCCTGGTGGGTGATTCTGGCGAGTGATTCTGGCGAGTGATTCTGGTGGGTGTTGTTCGCCGGCCGTGGCCTGGGGTCGCGGCCGGAATCTAAGGAGTCGATGTGGTGATGACGTGGTCTGCCACTGAGCGGGGCGCGGGCCCGGAGCCGATCCGGGACGTGCCGGGGGAGGGTGTCTCACCGCTGGGCAGCGACGGGACCGCCGAGCGGGCGGGCATCCCCTGGCCGCCCGGGACAGCCTCCGGGATCGGGTCGCTGCCGGATCTCGACCCGGTCGAGGCCGCGCGGTACGTCCTGGGGGAGGTGCCGGACCTGCCGTTCCTGCCGGAGCTGCCGGGCCGCGGGGTCGGCGCCGACATCATCGGCCGTTCGTGCGCGCTGCTGGTGGACCTGCCGGTCGACTTCCAGCCGTCCGGGTGGCGGCTGGTGCCGCGGCCCGGCCTGGACCTGCGCCGGGCCCGTGACCTGCTCGCCCGGGATCTGGACGCGTTCACCGAGGCGGCCGCCGGCTACACCGGGCCGCTCAAGGTGTCGGCCGCGGGCCCCTGGACGCTGGCCGGCGGGGTCGAGCTGCCGCGCGGGCACAAGGCGCTCGCCGATCAGGGCGCGGCCCGGGACCTGGCGGAGGCGCTCGCCGAGGGGCTGGTCGCCCACCTGGCCGACCTGGGGCGACGGATTCCGGGTGCCCGGATGCTCGTCCAGCTCGACGAGCCGTCGCTGCCGGCTATGCTCGCCGGCCACATCCGCACTCCCAGCGGGTTCTCCGTCCTGCCCGCCGTAGAGGAGGGGCCGGCGACCGAGCGGCTGGCCGGCGTGCTGTCCGCGGTGACCGGGGCGGCGTCGGTCGCCGCGTCCGGCGTGCACTGCTGCGCGCCGGACGTGCCGCTCGACCTGCTGCGGCGGGCCGGCGCGCGGTTCGTCGGCCTCGACGCGACCCTGCTCACCCGGGCGCAGGACGACGCGGTCGGCGAGGCGGTCGAGGCGGGCGTCGGCCTGATGTTCGGCCTGGTGCCGACGGACGGCGCCGGGAACCTGTCGGACCCCCGTCGTACGGTCGCGGTGGCGGTCGACCTGTGGCGTCGGCTGGGGTTCGCTCCGGAACTACTCGGGGAGGTGGTGGCCGTGACACCGACGTGTGGTCTGGCCAATGCCAGGGTGGGTGACGCGCGCGCCGCGCTGCGGCACTGCCGTGAGGCGGCGCGGGTCCTGGTGGAATCTCCACAGTGAGCGTGGACGAGCGCGGCCTGGCTGCCGACGAGCGTGGCCTGGCCGCTGACGAGGTTGGTCTGGCCGCCGACGAGCGTGGCCGGGCCGCCGAGCTGGCCCGCGAGCTGGAGGAACACGCCTACCGCTACTACGTGCTCGACAAGCCGACCGTCGCCGACGCCGAGTACGACGCGCTTATGCGCGAGCTGGAGGCGATCGAGGAGCGGCACCCCGAGCTGCGCACCCCGGACTCGCCGACCCAGAAGGTCGCCGGCTCCTACTCGACGCTGTTCACCCCGGTCGAGCACCTGGAACGGCTGCTGTCACTCGACAACGTCTTCACCGACGAGGAGTTCCACGCCTGGGCGGCGCGCGCCGCGCGGGAGCAGCCCGTCACGGCGTGGCTGTGTGAGCTGAAGATCGACGGGCTGGCGGTCGACCTCGTCTACGAGGGCGGCCGGCTCGTCCGCGCGGCCACCCGCGGTGACGGTCGCACGGGGGAGGACATCACGCCCAACGTGCGGACCCTGGCGAGCGTGCCGTCCCGGCTGTGCGGCCCGGCCGTGCCGGAGCTGCTCGAGGTGCGCGGCGAGGTGTTCTTCCCGACCGAGCGGTTCACCGAGCTCAACGCCGCGCTGGTTGAGGCGGGGAAGGCACCGTTCGCCAACCCGCGCAACGCCGCCGCCGGGTCGCTGCGCCAGAAGGACCCCCGGGTCACCGCCAGCCGTCCGCTCGACATGATCGTGCACGGCCTCGGCGCCCACCAGGGCTTCGACGTGGCGTCCCAGTCGGGCGCGTACGCGCGGTTCGCCGAGCTGGGGCTGCCGGTCTCCGCCCGTCACGAGGTGATGGCCTCGGTGGAGGACGTGCTCGCCTTCGTCCGGCGCTGGGGCGAGCACCGCCACGACGTCGAGCACGAGATCGACGGGGTCGTCGTGAAGGTCGACGACTTCGGCCAGCAGCGTCGCCTCGGCGCCACCTCGAAGGCCCCCCGCTGGGCGGTCGCGTTCAAGTACCCGCCGGAGGAGGTCACCACCCGGCTGCGCGACATCCAGGTGAACGTCGGCCGCACCGGCCGGGTGACCCCGTTCGGGGTGCTCGAGCCGGTGAAGGTGGCGGGGTCGACGGTGGCGATGGCCACCCTCCACAACATCGACGAGGTGGGTCGCAAAGGCGTCCTGATCGGCGACACCGTGGTGCTGCGCAAGGCCGGTGACGTCATCCCCGAGATCGTCAGCCCGGTCGTCGACCTGCGTGACGGTTCCGAGCGCGCGTTCGTGATGCCCACGCACTGCCCGGAGTGCGGCACCGAGCTGGTCCGCCCCGAGGGCGAGGTCGACATCCGCTGCCCGAACACCGTCTCGTGCCCGGCGCAGCTGCGGGAGTCGGTGTTCCACCTGGCGTCGCGCGGCGCGCTCGACATCGACGGGCTCGGTTACGAGACGGCGACGGTCCTGCTCGCGGAGGGCCGGATCCACGACATCGGCGACGTCTTCCACCTGGCCCCGGAGTCCTTCGAGGGGCTGCGTGGCTTCGCCGACAAGAAGATCGAGCAGATCCTGCGCGGCCTGGAGGCGGCTCGTGACCGCCCGCTGTGGCGGTTGCTGGTCGGGCTGTCGATCCGTCACGTCGGGCCGACGGCCGCCCGCGGGCTGGCCCGGGAGCTGCGTTCCCTCGACGCGATCGCGACGGCGCCCGCCGAGCGGCTCGCGGCCGTCGACGGCGTCGGGCCGAAGATCGCCGACGCGGTGGTCGACTGGTTCGCCGACCCGCGGCACCGCGACATCGTCGCCCGGATCGCCTCGGGCGGGGTCCGCCTGGCCGACGAGGGCGCCGGCGAGGGCCCCGGGCCGCTGGACGGCGTCGCGGTGGTCATCACCGGCACCCTGGACGGCTGGAGTCGGGACACGGCGACCGAGGCGGTGCAGTCCCGCGGCGGCAAGGTGACGGGCTCGGTGAGCAAGAAGACGACGTTCGTCGTCGCCGGCGCCGATCCCGGGGCGTCGAAGTACGACAAGGCCCGCACCCTGAAGATCCCGCTCCTGGACGAAGCCGGATTCGCCGTGCTTCTCCGTGACGGAGCGGATGCGGCTAGGGCACTCGCCGTGCTCGAGGAGGTCGACGGGTAACCTTCGCATCCTGGCAGCGAAAGGTTCATTACGGTGAGCACTCATATGTTCCGTCATGTTCTCGTCGGTGTGGCCGGGCGTCGGTGCGCCCGTCCCCGACGCGTCGAGGGATCGACGCGGGGCCGTTCCGGTCGCCGCTGATGCGCGCCCCGCGAGCCGGCGGCGTGCCGCCGGAGCCAGGGGCCGGGTGGGGGGCCGCGGTCGGCGCGGCGGGATGCCTGACGGCCGCGGTGGTCGCCGTCGCCGGGGGCTGGCGCGGTGCCTTCGACAACCTGGGCGTGGCCTTCGTGCTGATCGCCGGGCTCGCCCTTCTCGTCGGGTCGCAGCCGGTGCCCGTCGGTGGGACCTGGCCGGGCGCCTTCGGGCCGGCCGGTCTGCCGGCGGGCGCGCTGGGTGCCCGGCGCCGAGCGGGCGGGCCGGGCGCCGGCGGCAGTGATCTCACGATGACCTTCCTGTTCGCGCTCCTGCTCGGTTGGGGAACGCCGCCCGCGCTGGCGGCGCACCTGGTCGTCGGCGTCCTGCTGGAGCTCGTGCGGGGCGCGCGCCCGCGGTGGGTGATGGTGGTCGTCGGGCGCCGCTCGCTGGCGCTGTGCGCGGCGGGAGCCGTGGTGGCCGCGTACGGCCTCGGAGCCGATCTCGGGGCCGGGGATCTGCCCGAGGTCGCGCTCGCCGGCCTCGCGCTGTTCGCCGTCGACGACCTGCTCGGCCTGCCTACGCACCCGCGCGGGCCGGCGGCCGTCGGCGGCGCGGCCGGCCGTGGCGGGGGCCGTGCCCACGCCGGGTACCGGGCTCCCCTCGCCGACCTGCGGCGCCGGGTGGCGGGCGGGGTGGCGACGCTGTCCCTCGCGCCGCTGGTGGTGGTCGCCGCAGCGCGAAGCGCCTGGCTGGTGCCGCTGCTGCTGCCGGCGCTGCTGGTGGTGGCCCGGGTCGGTGAGGTCTCCCGGCAGAAGGAGCACGAGGCCCGCCACGACGGGCTCACCGGGCTGCCGAACCGGGCGGAGCTCGCCGAGCGCGCGGCCGCCAGCTTCCGCGCGGCCGAGCGGACCGGCTGCCGGGTCGGCCTGCTGCTGCTCGACCTGGACCGGTTCAAGGAGGTCAACGACCGGCTGGGGCACGAGGTCGGCGACCGGCTGCTGGTCGTCGCCGCGGCCCGGCTCACCGCCGCGCTGCGCCCCGGTGACGTCGTCGCGCGGCTGGGCGGCGACGAGTTCGCCGTCCTGCTGCCCGCGCTGCCGGCCGGCGAGGCGGGCCGGACGGTGGTCGGGGAGGTGGCCGGGCGCGTCCGAGGCGTGCTGCGTGCCCCGTACGAGATCGACGGGCAGTTCTGCGACGTCGACGCGAGCGTCGGGGTCGCGCTCTACCCGGACCACGGCGGCGACCTTCCCGCGCTGTCGCGGTGCGCCGACCTCGCCATGTACACCGCGAAGGAGCACCACCTCGGCGTCCAGGCCTACGGGCCGCGTGACGCCAGCCGTGCCCGGCTACGGGCCCGGACGACCGCCGAACTCGGCTACGCCCTGGAGCACGGGCAGCTCGAGGTGCACTACCAGCCGCAGGCGGAGATCGCCGACGGGCGGGTGCGGCGGGTCGAGGCGCTGCTGCGCTGGCGGCACCCCAGCCGGGGGCTGCTGCTGCCGGGAGTCTTCGTCCCGCTCGCCGAGTCCGCCGGCCTGATCCGCCCGATCACGTCGTGGGTGATGGGCCGCGCGCTCGCGCAGGTCGCCCGGTGGAACGCGGCGGGGATCCCGGTGGCGGTCGCGCTGAACGCGTCCGCGCGTGACCTGCGCGACCCCGGCTTCGTCGGCTCGGTCGCGGCCGCGCTGGCCGAGACCGGCCTGCCGGCCACGGCGCTGACCTTCGAGGTCACCGAGGGCGCCGTCACCGCGGACGGTGACGAGCCGGCCGGGGCGCTGCGCGACCTGGCGGACCTCGGTGTGCGGGTCAGCCTGGACGACTTCGGCACCGGCCGGGTCTCCCTCGACGCGCTGCGGCGCCTGCCGTTCGAGGAGATCAAGATCGACCGGACCGTGATCGGCCGGATGGCGGGCGCCGACCGCGACGCCGACTTCGTCCGCGCGGTCGTTCGGATGGCCGCGGACCTGGGGCTGCGGGTCGTCGCCGAGGGCGTGGAGACTCCCGTCGAATGGCGCCGGCTGGCCGGCTTCGGCGCGGACGCGGCCCAGGGGTGGCACGTGGCGCCCGCGCTGCCCGCGGTGCTGCTCACCCCGTGGCTCGCCGCCGCGTCGGCGGAAACGGCCGCGCCGCCGCGGTCGGCAGCCGCGGTCAGCGGCGCGCAGCCGTGCTCAGCGGCCGGGGCCGGCCGTGCGGGCGAGGGTGGCGGCGATGCCGGCCAGGTGCGCGAGCCGGGCCACCTCGGAGGAGCGGAACGCGGGGCCTCCCGGCCGGCCGACCAGGACGGCCAGCCGTTCGTGCCCGACCGGGGCCGCGGCGAGCTCCATGTTGACCGCCTCCCAGCGGGCCGGGAACTCGCCGTCGTCCGGCACGACGCGCCGCGCCGCGCGCAGCGGCAGCCAGGGCAGCGGGAGGCGCACCCGCTCCGGAACGCCGAGGTCGTCGCCGCCCAGGCTCGGCGCGCCCACCGAGGCCTCCCGGACCCGGACGTCGCCCGGCCCCAGGTACTCGAGCAGCAGCGTCCAGTCGGCGTGGAAGACCCCGGCGACCAGGTCGGTCAGCACGGCCACGGCGTCGGCGGGGCGTTCGGCGAGCGCGTCGACGAGCTCGAGGTCCTCGCTGATCCCGGCGCCGTCGGCCTGGTAGGGCCGCAGCGACTCGACTGAGACCCCGGGCACGGAGTGGGCCGCGGTGAACAGCCGCTCGGCCAGGCCGCCCGGGGGCAGGAGCACGATCAGGTCGTCGACCGCCCCGGCCGGTGTGTGCTCCACCACGGTGAGGCTGACGATGTCGATGCCGGCGGCACCGAGTGCCGTGGCCACCGCTCCCAGCACACCGGGATGATCGGGAAGCAGGAGCCGGAGCAGGTACGACATGTGGTTGAGCATGCGCAAGGGGCGTGACGGAACGGTGGCCGCCGGGTCACGCCCGCGTGTCGCGCCGCCCTACCGACGCCCGCCGCGCCCATGCCGTGTCGCCAACCGCCACGGATGAGTCGGGGTGGGGTGGTGGGCCGTACGATGTGGGGAACGCCGACGTTGTGTTCGCCGGCATGTCACCGCCGGCAGCAACCGGCGCGGCAGTCGTCCGGCGCCCAGCCGGCCGGGCCGCGGTCAGGGTCGCCGGTAGCGGCCTGCCGCCGGTCGTGGCCACCACCGGGCCACCACCCGCACGACGGCGCGCGACGACCTGACCGATCTCGGGCCTGTGCCCACCGCCCACGAGGGGTCCACCGGAATGGCGATCACCCGGGACGAGGTAGCCAACCTCGCCCGCCTGTCGCGGATGTCCCTGTCCGACGCCGAGCTCGACGCGCTCGCGCCGCAGCTCGAGGCGATCCTCGGCGCCGTCGCGCGGGTCTCCGAGGTCGCGGCCGCGGACATCCCGCCGACCTCGCACGCCGTGCCGCTGACCAATGTCTTCCGCGCGGACGTGACCCGCCCGTCGCTGCCGGTCGCCGACGTCCTCGCCGGTGCGCCCGCCGCCGAGGAGGGCCGGTTCCGGGTGCCGCGCATTCTCGATCCGGACGAGTGAGGGGCACCAGGCCGCACATGACCGACGTTTCCAGCACCTCAACGCCTGCCGCCGCGGCTGCCGCCGGCGCGGGCGCCCCCCGCCGCACGGACGACGTCGTCCGGCTGACCGCCGCCGAGACGGCGGCCGCGATCGCCGCGGGCGAGCTGTCCGCGCAGGACGCGACCCTCGCCGCGCTCGACCGCATCGCCAAGGTCGACGAGGCCGTCCACGCCTTCCTGCATGTTGACGCCGAGGGCGCGCTCGCCGCCGCCCGCGCGATCGACGCCCGCCGCGCCGCCGGGGAGAAGCTCGGCCCGCTCGCCGGCGTCCCGCTCGCGCTCAAGGACGTGCTCACCGCGCGGGGCATGCCGACGACCTGCGGCAGCCGCATCCTGGAGGGCTGGCGGCCGCCGTACGACGCGACCGTGGTCTCCCGGTTGCGCGCCGCCGACGTGGTCATCCTCGGCAAGGTCAACATGGACGAGTTCGCGATGGGCTCATCCACCGAGAACTCGGCGTACGGGCCGACCCGCAACCCGTGGGATCTCACCCGCATCCCCGGCGGTAGCAGCGGTGGCAGCGCGGCGGCGGTCGCCGCCTTCGAAGCGCCGCTGTCCATCGGCACCGACACCGGCGGGTCCATCCGCCAGCCGGCAGCGGTGTGCGGGCTGGTGGGGGTCAAGCCGACCTACGGCGGGGTGAGCCGCTACGGCCTGGTCGCGTTCTCCAGCTCGCTCGACCAGGCCGGGCCGCTGGCCCGCACCGTCGGCGACGCCGCCCTGCTGCACTCCGCGATCGCCGGGCACGACCCGCTGGACAGCACCAGCGTCGACCTGCCGGTGCCGCCGGTGGTCGAGGCCGCCGCGCGCCGCGACATCCGCGGCCTGCGGGTGGGCGTGGTGCGCGAGCTCTCCGGTGAGGGCTACGACCCGGGTGTGCAGGCGGCGTTCGACGCGGCGGTCCAGGAGCTGGCCGGTCTCGGCGCCGAGGTCGTGGAGGTGAGCTGCCCGCACTTCACCTACGCGCTGGCGGCGTACTACCTGATCGCGCCGAGCGAGTGCTCGTCCAACCTGGCCCGGTTCGACGCGATGCGGTTCGGGCTGCGCGCCGGGGACGACGGCCGGGCCGGTGCCGAGGAGGTCATGAGCCACACCCGCGACGTCGGCTTCGGTGCCGAGGTCAAGCGGCGGGTCATGCTCGGCACGTACGCGCTGTCCTCGGGCTACTACGACGCCTACTACGGGCAGGCGCAGAAGGTCCGGACGCTGATCAGCCGCGACTTCGCCGCCGCCTACGAGAAGGCCGACGTGCTGGTCTCGCCGACCACGCCGACGCCGGCCTTCCCGCTCGGCGACAAGGTGGACGACCCGGTGTCGATGTACCTGTCGGACCTGTGCACGATCCCGTCCAACCTGGCGGGCGGGCCGGCGATGAGCCTGCCGGCCGGCCTGGTGGGCGGGCTGCCCGCCGGCATCCAGATCATGGCCCCGGCGTTCGCGGACGACCGGCTCTACCTGGTCGGCGGAGCGCTCGAGGCCGCCCTGGAGGCGCGCCGCGGACATCCGCTGCTGGACGAGGCACCCGCGCTCTAGCACCGGCACCCGGAACACCGGGAAGCCGGGGAAGCCGGGAAGCCGGGGAAGGTCGGGAAAGTAAGGACGAGGAGGGACATGGCCGGGCTGCGCAGCGGCCGGCAGGACCGCGCACTGCTGCTGATCGTCTGGGGGCTCACGCTCCTGGTGCTCGTCCTCGGCGGCCTGACGCTGAGCCCGATCCTGCTGGTCTGGGGGATCATCGGGCTGCCCGCCGCGATCGCGCTGAGTTACGTCCACGTCCGTGACACCCGCTCCGCTCCCCGCCCGCCCGCCGCGGGTGAGGAAGACGGCGTCGACGGCATCGAAGAGGAGTCATCCCGGTGAGCACATCGGCTCCCGTCATCGCCACCCCGTCCTACGAGGACGCCACCGCCCGGTACGAGTCGGTGATCGGGCTGGAGACCCACGTCGAGCTCGGCACCGCGTCCAAGATGTTCTGCGGGTGCGCGACCGCCTTCGGCGCGGAGCCGAACACCCAGGTGTGCCCGGTCTGCCTGGGCCTGCCCGGCGCGCTGCCCGTGGTCAACGAGGCCGCGGTGCGTTTCGCGACGCTGATCGGGCTGGCGCTGAACTGTTCGATCGCGTCCTGGTGCCGGTTCGCCCGGAAGAACTACTTCTACCCGGACATGCCGAAGAACTTCCAGATCAGCCAGTACGACGAGCCACTGTGCTCGAACGGCTGGCTCGACGTCGAGGTCGAGGGCGAGATCCACCGGGTCGGGATCACCCGGGTGCACATGGAGGAGGACACCGGCAAGTCCCTGCACGTCGGCGGGGCGACCGGTCGGATCCACGGGGCGACCCACTCGCTGGTCGACTACAACCGCGCCGGCATCCCGCTGGTCGAGATCGTCACCGAGCCCGACATCCGCTCGCCGGAGGTCGCCCGCGCCTACGTCGACGAGCTGCGTGAGCTGTGCCGCGCGCTGGCCGTCTCGGACGTCCGGATGGACCAGGGCTCGCTGCGCTGCGACGCGAACGTCTCGCTGCGGCTGCGGCCCGCGCCCGGTGAGCCCGACGCGCCGTTCGGCACCCGGTCGGAGACGAAGAACCTGAACTCGCTGCGCTCGGTCGAGCGGGCGGTGCGGTTCGAGATCGTCCGGCAGGCCGCGCTGCTGGACGCGGGCGACCGGGTCGTGCAGGAGACCCGGCACTTCGACGAGGCCTCCGGGCGGACGTCGTCGGGCCGGTCCAAGGAGGAGGCGACCGACTACCGGTACTTCCCCGAGCCGGACCTGACGCCCCTCGCGCTCACGCACGAGTACATCGAGGCCGTTCGCGCGGTGGTGCCGGAGCTGCCGGCGCAGCGGCGCGTCCGGCTCATCGCCGAGCACGGGTACACGGTGCGCGACATCCAGGAGATGCGCAACGCCGGGGTGCTCGACCTGGTCGAGGCGACGGTGGCCGCCGGGGCCAGCCCGCCCGCGGCCCGCAAGTGGTGGCTCAACGAGCTCGCCCGGCGCGCGGCGGACGCCGGGGTCGAGCCGCGCGAGCTGGCGATCGGCCCGGCTGACGTGGCGCGGATCTGCGAGCTGGTCGCGGCCGGGCAGCTCACCGACGCGCTCGGGCGCAAGGTCATCGACGGGGTGCTCGCCGGTGACGGCTCCGCCGACGAGGTCATCGCCGCCCGTGGCCTGGCCGTGGTCTCCGATGACTCGGCGCTGCGCGACGCGGTCGACACGGCGATCGCCGGCGCGCCCGACATCGCCGAGAAGGTGCGGGGCGGCAAGGTGAACGCCGTCGGCCCGCTGGTCGGCGCGGTCATGAAGGCGATGCGCGGCCAGGCCGACGCCGCGGCCGTCCGCCGCCTGCTGCTGGAGCGCCTCGAGGCCTCCTGACACATCCGGGGCGGCGTCCGGGGCGGCGACGTGGGCCACATCACTGGTTCCGTTCTCGCTCCGGGCCCGGGGCGGCCGGTGTGCGACGATCGTCAGTGATGCAATCGACCACGCCGGGCCGGATGCCGGCGACCACACAGGGGCGGCTGCTCGCCACCAGCGACATCCACGTCCGCCACCCCGACAACCGGGCGATCGTCGAGGCGATGCGCCCGGGCCGCCCCGACGACTGGCTGCTCGTCGTCGGCGACGTCGGGGAGCTCTACGAGGACGTCGAATGGGCGCTGCGGCTGCTCGCCGACCGCTTCGCGCAGGTCGTGTGGGTACCGGGCAACCACGAGCTGTGGACGCTGGGGCGGGACCAGACGTCGCTGCGCGGCGAGGCGCGCTACCGGCGCCTGGTCGACCTGTGCGCCGGGCTCGGCGTGCTCACCCCGGAGGACCCCTACCCACTGTGGACGGGTCAGGGCGGCCCGGCGCGCATCGTGCCGATGTTCCTGCTCTACGACTACACGTTCCGGCCCGAGGGCACCTCGACCAAGCAGGAGGCGCTCGCCGCCGCCTACGAGGCCGGCATCGTGTGCTCGGACGAGTCGGTCCTCTTCCCCGACCCGTACCCGACCCGGGACGACTGGTGCCGGGCCCGGGTCGAGCTGACCCGGCGGCGGCTCGACGCGTGCCCGCGCGACGTCCCGCTCGTTCTCGTGAACCACTTCCCGCTGGTGCGGGAGCCGACCAGGATCCTGCGTTACCCGGTGTTCGCCCAGTGGTGCGGCACCGAGCTGACCGCGGACTGGCACACCCGCTACAACGTCGCCGCCGTGGTCTACGGGCACCTGCACATTCCGCGGACGACCTGGTACGACGGGGTGCGGTTCGAGGAGGTCTCGGTCGGCTACCCGCGCGAGTGGCGGTCCTGGCCGGCCCGTCGGCCGGTGCTGCGCCAGATCCTGCCGGCGCCGACGGGCGAGCCGGTGCCCCCGTGGGGGGCGCCCCGGGACGAGTCCGCCGCCGCGGCGATCCGGTCCGGGCTGGCAACGGATCGGGTGGATTAAGCCGAACGTCCGGTCGGTCGGCGTGGTCCTCCGTGTTACCACCATCAGTGCATCCGCGTGTCGGCTTGCCGACGAGCGACGGCGCGTCGGATGCGGAGCGGGTTAGCCGTTCGTAGGGTGTGGTCGGGCCGCACGGTCCTGTCAGGCGGTTCTCCGAGCGAGGGGGGAGGCGAGCCGTCGTGCCTCTCACCCCGACGGGGTTCAGCCCGTCCATGTCACGCCGCCGAGGCCGGGGCCGCGGCCGGCGTAACGTACTCATCGTCGCGCTCGTTGTGGTCCTGCTGGCGGTCGGCGGCGGGGTGGCCTACTGGTTGAAGTCCCGCTCCGACGCGCGTGAGGCCGACCGCCGGGTGGCCGCGGTCGCCCACGCCTACCTGGACGCCTGGAAGACGCTGACGACCGCGCCGGCCGCCGAGGAACCGGCGGCGGGTGACCCGGGCGGCGGCACCGCGGGCGCGCCGGCGACGGCCGCACCGGCAGCATCGGCCGCGCCGGCAGCTGCCGGGCAGGTCCGGGAGCGGGCGGGCGCCGCCGTGACGGCCCTCAGCACCGACGGCGACATCGCGGTCGGTGCCCTTGTCGGGCTGATGGGCGACGTGCGCGACCGGCTCTCGGTGACCGGGGCCGAGCTCGTCCCCGGCGAGCTGACCCGGTCGGGCACGAGCGCCACCGTCCCGTACACCGCGAAGCTGACGCTCGCCGGTTTCGCCGAGCCGCTGGCCTACGTGGGTGAGCTGGCCCTCGTCGACACCGGCGGCGGGCAGTGGAAGGTGCGGGCCCGGCCGTCCTCGGTGCACCCGTCCCTCAAGCCCGGCCTGCGCCTCGACCGCGCCGTGTCCACCGGCGAGCGCGGCGCCCTGCTCGACGTCAACGGGCGGCCGCTGGACGGCAGCCCCGAGCTCGCCGGGAACCTCGTCGGCCGGGTCGATCCGGCGTCCGGCCTGCAGCGGGTGTACGACGCCAGGCTGCGGCCGCAGGGCGGCTCGGTGGTGGTGCGCACCGACGGCAACGAGACCGTCGAGACCCTCAAGACCTACCCGAGCAGCAACGGCGAGGAGATCCGCACCACCATCAACCTGGACGTCCAGCGCGCGGGGGAGGCGGCGCTGGGGACCGCGTCGCGCCCCAACGGGGCCCTCGTCGCGATCGACACCCGTACCGGCGGGGTGCTGGCGGCGGTGAACCACCCGCTCAACGGCTACGGCCGGGCGGTGCGCGGCTCCTACCCGCCGGGCTCCACCTTCAAGATCGTGACGGCTACCGCGGCGCTGATGAGCGGCAAGGCCGCCGACACCATGATCGACTGTACGCAGACGGTGAGCGTCGGCGGGCGCGAGTTCCAGAACGCCGAGGCGGAGCAGTTCGGGGCCATCCCGCTGCGGACGGTCTTCGCCAAGAGCTGCAACACCGCCTTCATCCGGCTCGAGCAGTCGCTGCCCGACGACGCGCTCGAGCGGGCCGCGAAGCTCTACGGGTTCGACAGCTCCGAGCCGTTGCCGATCGCCAGCGTGGGCGGCTCGTTCCCGACCCCGCGCGACGCCGTCGAGTCGGCGTCCGCCTCGATCGGGCAGGGGCGGGTGGCCGCGTCGCCGCTGCAGATGGCGAGCGTCGCCGCGGCGGTGGCCAGCGGCACCTGGCATCAGCCGTTCGTCGTCGGAGAGTCCCCGCGCAGCAACCCCCTCCCGGCCGAGGCACTGGGGCCGCTGCGGGACTTCATGCGCGCGGTGGTCACCGAGGGGACCGCGGCCGGCGTCCCGATGCCCGGCGACGTCCACGGCAAGACGGGCACGGCCGAGTACGCCGACGGCAACCCGCCGCCCACGCACGGCTGGTTCGTCGCCTACCGCGGCGACGTCGCCGTCGCGGTGGTGATCGAGGACGGCGGGTTCGGCGCCGAGTCGGCCGCGCCGGTGGTGTCGGCGTTCTACACCGCCCTCGACGGCGGCCAGGTCGGCGGCCCGCCCGCCGCGGCCGGCTGATCGGTTCCCTGCCACCCCGCCGGCATCGACCGGACCATGATCACATGGCCGTCGCCGGCGGGGTGGCGCATGCTTGTCTGGCGTCCCGGCGGGCGGCGCGGCGACTGTCGTCGCGGTGTCGGTGTTGTGGTCTGTCTCTCCGGACGCGACGTGGTGCTTGACGCGGTGGCGGATGTCGGGGATGGTTATCCGCATGCTGCTCGGCATTCTCGTACGCTCGGAGCGCGTGTAGTCGGACCAGATCGGTCTCCGACCACCCGCGCCGCCCCTCAGTGCCCATGGCACGAGGGGTTTTTTCGTGTCCGGCCCCGACCCCGGCCCCGCGTGACGCCGTTCCCGGACACGGGCACGGCGGCAACGCCGCGCACGGCGACCACCCGTCGCCGTCCGTGGACCCGCCCGTGAACGACGTCCCGTCCGCACCTCGCCGGCCCCGTCAAGGAAGACGACAGATGACCAGAGAGACCAGACAGATCACCGGAGCGCAGTCGCTCGTCCACTCGCTCGAGGCGGTCGGTGCCGACGTGGTCTTCGGCATTCCGGGCGGGGCGATCCTGCCCGCCTACGATCCGCTGTTCGACTCCACCCGGGTCCGGCACGTGCTCGTCCGGCACGAGCAGGGCGCCGGGCACGCCGCCGAGGGGTATGCCCAGGCCACCGGGCGTGTCGGGGTCTGCATGGCGACGTCCGGGCCGGGCGCGACGAACCTCGTGACACCGATCGCGGACGCCTACATGGACTCGGTGCCCATCGTCGCCATCACCGGGCAGGTGCCGAGCGCGGCCATCGGCACCGACGCCTTCCAGGAAGCCGACATCTGCGGCATCACGCTGCCGATCACCAAGCACAACTTCCTGGTGCAGTCGGCGGACGACATCCCGCGCACGATCGCCGAGGCGTTCCACATCGCCTCGACGGGGCGCCCGGGCCCGGTGCTGGTCGACCTGCCGAAGGACATCCTGCAGGGCGTCACCTCGGTGCTGCCGCACGAGGTGTGGCCGCCCACGCTCGACCTGCCCGGCTACCGCCCGGTCACCCGGCCGCACGCCAAGCAGGTCCGCGAGGCGGCCAAGATGATCAGTGCGGCGCGCCGGCCGGTGCTCTACGTGGGCGGTGGGGTGCTGAAGGCCCGTGCCGCCGCCGAGCTGCGGGTGCTCGCCGAGCTCACCGGCATCCCGGTGGTCACCACGCTGATGGCGCGCGGCGCGTTCCCCGACTCCCACCCGCAGCACCTGGGCATGCCCGGGATGCACGGCTCCGTCGCCGCGGTCACCGCGATGCAGAAGGCCGACCTGCTGATCACCCTGGGGGCCAGGTTCGACGACCGGGTCACCGGCAAGCTGTCGTCGTTCGCGCCCGGCGCGGCCGTCATCCACGCCGACATCGACCCGGCCGAGATCGGCAAGAACCGGATCGCCGACGTGCCGATCGTGGGCGACTGCCGGGAGGTCATCGCCGACCTGACCGCGGCACTGCGCACCGAGGAACGCCCCGACCTGGAGGGCTGGTGGCGGTCGCTGGACCGCTGGCGCAAGACCTACCCGCTCGGCTACGACCAGCCCGCCGACGGCTCGCTCGCCCCGCAGCAGGTCATCGAGCGGATCGGCCGGATCGCCGGCCCGGAGACCGTTTTCGCGGCCGGGGTGGGGCAGCACCAGATGTGGGCCGCCCAGTTCATCTCCTACGAGCACCCCTACACCTGGCTGAACTCCGGCGGCGCCGGCACCATGGGCTACGCCGTGCCGGCCGCGATGGGCGCCAAGGTCGGCCGCCCGGAGGCCACCGTGTGGGCGATCGACGGCGACGGCTGCTTCCAGATGACCAACCAGGAGCTCGCCACCTGCGCCCTGGAGGGCATCCCGATCAAGGTCGCGGTCATCAACAACGGTTCGCTGGGCATGGTCCGGCAGTGGCAGACGCTCTTCTACGACAAGCGCTACTCGAACACCGACCTGGGCACCCACCCGGTGTCGGCGCGCACCGGGGTGACCCGGGTCCCCGACTTCGTGCGCCTCGCCGAGGCCCTGGGCTGCGTCGGCCTGCGCTGTGAGTCGCCCGCGGACGTGGACGCCACGATCGAGAAGGCGATGAGCATCGACGACGCCCCGGTTGTGGTCGACTTCGTGGTCCACCCCGACGCGATGGTGTGGCCGATGGTGGCCGCCGGCTCGAGCAACGACGAGATCCGCGTCGCCCGCGACATCGCCCCCGACTTCGACTACTCCGGCGACGCGGAGGTCAACCTGTGACCCGGCACACTCTCTCGGTGCTCGTCGAGAACAAGCCCGGCGTCCTGGCCCGGGTGTCCGGCCTGTTCTCCCGGCGCGGCTTCAACATCGAGTCGCTCGCCGTCGGGCCGACCGAGCACGCGGACGTCTCCCGGATGACGATCGTCGTCGCGGTGGAGGACCTGCCGCTGGAGCAGGTCACCAAGCAGCTCAACAAGCTGGTGAACGTGCTGAAGATCGTGGAGATGGACACGGCCGTCTCCGTGCAGCGCGAGCTGATGCTGGTCAAGGTGCGGGCCGACCTCTCGGTCCGCTCCCAGGTGCTCGAGACCGTGCAGCTCTTCCGGGCCAAGGTCGTGGACGTCGCCCCCGACGCGGTGACGATCGAGGCCACCGGTACCCGTGACAAGCTGGACGCGCTCATCCGCATGCTGGAGCCCTTCGGGATCCGCGAGCTGGTCCAGTCCGGCATGGTCGCGCTCGGCCGCGGGTCGCGGTCGATCACCGATCGCAGTCTGCGCGCCGTCGAGCGCTCGGCCTGACTCCCATCCCTCATTCACCCCTCATTTCCCTCGAGGAGATTCACCGAAGATGGTCGAGATCTACTACGACGACGACGCCAACCTCGACAACCTGGCCGACCGCAAGGTCGCCGTGATCGGCTTCGGCAGCCAGGGGCACGCGCACGCGCTGAACCTGCGCGACAGCGGGGTCGACGTCCGCGTCGGGCTGCCGGAGACGAGCACCAGTCGGGCCAAGGCCGAGGAGCAGGGCCTGCGGGTGGTGACCCCGGCGGAGGCGTCCGCCGAGGCCGACATCATCATGATCCTCACGCCGGACACGACCCACCGCAAGATCTACGCCGAGTCGATCGCGCCGCACCTCACCCCCGGCAAGGCGCTGGCGTTCGGGCACGGGTTCAACATCCGGTACGGCCTCATCGAGCCGCCGGCCGGCGTCGACGTCTTCATGGTCGCGCCCAAGGGCCCGGGTCACCTCGTCCGCCGGGTGTTCGTCGAGGGCAAGGGCGTACCGGTGCTCGTCGCCGTCGAGGCCGACGCCACCGGCAAGGCGCTCGACATCGCGCTCGCCTACGCGAAGGGCATCGGCGGCACCCGGGCCGGCGCGCTGCGCACGACCTTCACCGAGGAGACCGAGACCGACCTGTTCGGCGAGCAGGCGGTGCTCTGCGGCGGCGCCAGCGCGCTGGTCCAGGCCGGCTTCGAGACACTGGTCGAGGCGGGCTACACCCCCGAGGTCGCGTACTTCGAGTGCCTGCACGAGCTGAAGCTGATCGTCGACCTCATGTACGAGGGCGGCATCTCGCAGATGCGCTACTCCATCTCGGACACCGCCGAGTACGGCGACGTCACTCGCGGCCCGCGGGTGATCACCCCGGCGGTCAAGGCCGAGATGCGCAAGATCCTCGACGAGATCCAGGACGGGACGTTCGCCCGCGAGTGGGTCGCCGAGGACGACGCGGGCCGGGCCACCTTCACCAAGCTCGTCGAGGAGGGCAAGCAGCACCCGATCGAGCAGGTCGGTGGCAAGCTCCGCCCGATGATGTCCTGGATCGCGAAGGACTGAGGCGGGCCGGGCCGGGCGGCACGTGCCGCCCGGCCCGTCGACGTGCGCCCGCGCCCGCCACAGGTGAGAGCGGGCACACCCGTCGCGGCGCCCGAACGTGCGGAGCTGCGTCTGTAGGCTGTACCCGCACCGAACCGCCCACCGATTCGACATCGTCGTCGTCCGCCCGGGCCGCGGCGCAGCGCGTCCACGCCGCTGCGTCCTCCTCAGCGGTGGCCGGCGACGAGCGTGCTAGGAGCAGACCGTGCCCGTCGTACTCGTCGCCGAGGAACTCTCACCGGCCGGGCTGGAGGTCCTGTCCGGGGACTTCGAGATCCGTCATGTGGACGGGGCCGACCGATCCGCCCTGCTGCCGGCGCTGGCGGACGTCGACGCGGTCCTCATCCGCTCGGCAACGAAGATCGACGCCGAGGCGCTCGCGGCCGCCCCGCGACTGAAGGTCGTGGCCCGCGCCGGGATCGGGCTCGACAACGTCGACGTCCCCGCCGCCACCAACCGCGGCGTCATGGTGGTGAACGCGCCGCAGTCGAACATCGTCAGCGCCGCCGAGCACGCCATCGCACTGCTGCTCGCGGTCGCCCGCCGGGTCCCGGCCGCCCATGAGTCGCTCGTCGGCGGTGAGTGGAAGCGCTCGAAGTACGTCGGCGTGGAGCTGACGGAGAAGACCGCGGGCGTCGTCGGCCTCGGCCGCATCGGTGTCCTGGTCGCGCAGCGGCTGGCGGCCTTCGGGATGAAGGTCCTGGCCTACGACCCCTATGTCTCCGTCGCCCGCGCCTCGCAGCTCGGTGTGCGCCTGGTGGACCTCGACGAGCTGCTCACGTCCAGCGACGTCATCACGATCCACCTGCCGAAGACACCCGAGACGCTGGGGCTCATCGGGGCCGACGAGCTGGCCAGGGTGAAGCCGGGCGTGATCATCGTCAACGCGGCGCGCGGCGGCCTGGTCGACGAGGGCGCCCTGGCCGACGCGGTCCGGTCCGGCCGGGTCGGCGGTGTCGGGCTCGACGTGTACGTCAAGGAGCCGACCACCTCCTCGCCGCTGTTCGGGCTGGAGAACGTCGTCGTCACCCCGCACCTGGGCGCCTCGACGCAGGAGGCGCAGGACAAGGCCGGTCTGGCCGTGGCCCGTTCGGTGCGCCTCGCGCTCAGCGGCGAGTTCGTCCCGGACGCGGTGAACGTGCAGGCCGGCGGGGTCGTGGCCGAGGACGTGCGGCCCGGTCTGCCGCTGGCGGAGAAGCTGGGCCAGCTCTTCTCCGGGCTGGCCGCGGGCGTGGCCGCCGCGATCACCGTCGAGGTGCGCGGCGAGATCGCCGCGCACGACGTGTCGGTGCTGCAGCTCGCCGTCCTCAAGGGTGTCTTCATCGACATCGTCGAGGAGCAGGTCACCTACGTGAACGCGCCGCTGATCGCCAAGGAGCGCGGCGTCGACGTGGCGCTGGAGACCTCCGAGGAGAGCCCGGACTACCGCAACCTCGTCACGGTGCGCGGCGTCCTGCCCGACGGGACGGCGGTCTCGGTCAGCGGGACGCTCGTCGGTTCCCGCCAGGTCGAGAAGATCACCGCGATCGACGGGTTCGAGGTCGACCTGCGTCCCGAGGACCACCTGGCGTTCTTCCGTTACGAGGATCGTCCCGGCATCGTCGGGGCCGTCGGCGCGCTGCTGGGCGAGGCCCACATCAACATCGCCAACGCTCAGGTCAGCCGGCTCAGCGCCGGTGGCGAGGCCCTCATGTCGCTGTCCCTGGACGACGCGGTGGCGCCCGACATCCTGGCCGAGATCGCCAAGATCATCGGTGCGTCGTACGCCCGCGCGGTGAGCATCTCCGCGGGCTGAGCGCGCCCCGGTGCAGGTAGGGCGCCTGTGCGGCAAGATTCTCCGTACTTGACCGGGGTCGTGACGACTCGGCCCGGTGTGGGTGATCTTTAGCGGGAAGCGGCGCTCTTGCGCGCTTGCGCGCGTTACCGTGACAGGCATGGCGGCACGGCACCCGGATCCGTTCGAGGACCTTCGGCTCGACGAGCGCTTCGTCCGGTCGGCCCGGTTTCTCGAGCCATCGGCCCGTGAGCGGGCCGGTCAGGTTGTTCGGGGCCACGGGACACGGTGCCAGGTGGTGCCCGCGCCCCGTGGGCTGCAGGGATTCGTTCACCGGTTGTTCGTCGCGCCGCCACGCCCGGCGCCGCGGACGAGGCGACTCACCCGGGTGCTGGCGGTTGTCACGCTCGCCGTCGGCATGATCAGCCTGACGTTCGTGGCGCTGCGTCAGACCGCGGGCCGCGGCACACCGGTGGCGACGGAACCGCTGCCGGTCTCGCAGGTCAGCACCCCCGTCGGCGGGCCGGCGTCGGCGAGCAGCGGGGGTGAGCT
>NZ_UBIZ01000596.1:0-499 GCF_900465275.1 Parafrankia sp. Ea1.12
GAAAAGTCCCGCCGGGACCAGACATCGCCGTCCGCGCCCCCTCCACCGCCGCGATCTGCGTAACCTCCGGATCGTGCTGGAGGACCTAGACCGTCAGATCGTGCAGCTGCTGTGCCGCGACGGCCGGATGAGCTTCACCGACCTCGGTCGCTCCACCGGCCTGTCGGTGTCCGCCGTACACCAGCGGGTCCGGCGCCTGGAGCAGCGCGGCGTCATCACCTCCTACGTCGCGCTCGTCGACCCCTCCCAGGTCGGGCTGGCCCTCACCGCCTTCGTCTCCATCAAGGAGATAGACCCCAGCCAGCCCGACGACGCCCCCGACCGGCTCACCCACCTGCCCGCCATCGAGGCCTGCTACAGCGTCGCGGGGGAGGAGAGCTACCTGCTCAAGGTCCGCGTCGCCGACCCCGCCGCCCTCGAAAGCCTCCTGCAGGAGATCCGCGCCGCCGCGAACGTGTCGACCCGCACCATGGTCGTGCTCTCCACCCCCTACGAAAAC
>NZ_UBIZ01000424.1:0-34119 GCF_900465275.1 Parafrankia sp. Ea1.12
GGGCCGTCCCGGGCAGCCGGGTGGGCCTGGGGGTTCGGCGGGCGCACCGACCGGCGGGCGCGGCGGGTTGTTCGCCCTCCTCGCCCGGATCGCGATCACCCGGCCGGGGCGCGTACTGGCCGTCACCGGGCTGCTCGTGCTGCTCCTGCTGCCCTGGGCCGCCGGGGTGTTCGACCGGCTCGCCACCGGCGGCTTCTACGCCCCCGGCGACTCCGCCACCCGCGCCGAGGCGATGCTCGACGCCGAGTTCCCCGGCGCCCCGCCCAACGTCGCGATCATGATCACCGCACCCGGGGACATCGACGGCCCGACCGCCCGCCGGCTGGGCGAGAACCTCACCAAGGAACTTCACCGCGAGCCGGGCGTCAGCGGCGTCACGTCCTACTGGTCGACGGAGTCCCAGCGCGGGCTGCTGCGCTCCCAGGACGGGCGCAGCGCGCTCGTCCTGCTGCGGCTCACCGGCACCGAGGACGCGATCGCGCGCCACGTGGCCGCCCTGCATGACAGATACGCCCACGACGGGCCCGGCGTCACCGTGCGCCTCGGCGGCGCGCCCGCGGTCATGCTGGACGTCACCGAACAGAGCCGCGCGGACCTCAAGCGCGCCGAGCTGATCACCGCGCCGCTGGTGCTCGGTGTCCTGCTGTATGCGTTCGGCGGAACGGCCGCGGCGCTGCTGCCCATCGTCGTCGGCGGCAGCGCGGTCATCGCCAGCCTCGCCTCGCTGCGGCTGCTCTCCGAGGTCACCCACATTTCGGTGTTCTCGCTGAATCTGACCACCGCGCTCGGTTTCGCCCTCGCCGTGGACTACTGCCTGTTCATCCTGCGACGTTTCCGCGAGGAGCGGGAGAATGGCCTGGACCGGCCCGCCGCCCTGCACACCAGCCTGCGCACCGCCGGCCGCACGGTGCTTTTCTCCGGTCTGACGGTGGCGCTCTCCCTGACGGGCGCGCTGCTGTTCCCGCTGCCCTACCTGCAGTCGTACGCCTACGCGGGCATCGCGGTGGTGGTGACCTCCGAACTCGCGGCCCTGCTGGTGCTGCCGGCGGCGATCATGCTGCTGGGCGAGCGGGTGGAACGTGGACGTCGCCGCCGGGCCGGGGCGCCTGCGCCCGCCGGCACCGGGGTTGGTGGCGACCGCGAGCCCGGTGCGGTGTGGGGGGCGATCGCCCGCCGGGTGATGGCCCATCCGCTGCTGTTCGGCGGCGCGGCGGTCGCCCTGATGGTGGTGATGGCGCTGCCGCTGGGCAACCTGCGGGTCGCCCTCGCCGACGACACCGTCCTGCCGACCAGCGCGGACTCGCACATCGTCAACGACGCCATGCGTGAGGACTTCACCGTCTGCCTGCCCTGCCAGATCCCGGTCGTCGCGGCCGGGGTGGACGCCCGCGAGCCGCAGGTCGCCGCGCGCCTGGGCGGCTACGCGGCGCGGCTGTCCCGGGTGCCCGGCGTCGCGCGGGTGGACACTGTGGCCGGCAGCTTCACCGACGGCCGTCTCATCGCCCCACCGCCACCGGACGGCGGGGCGTTCGTCGGCGTGCACGGCGGCGCCTGGCTCTCCCTGTGGCCGACCGAGCCCGACCCGCTCTCGGCGGGCACCCAGCGCACCGTCGACCTCGTCCGCGCCATCCCGGCGCCCTACCCGGTCGAGATCGGTGGCCTGGCCCCGCACCTGGTCGAGACCCGGGACACGGTGATGCGCGGCCTGCCCGGCGCCATCACCGTGGTGATCATAGCGACGTTCGTGCTGCTGTTCCTGTTCACCGGCAGCATCCTGCTGCCGGTGAAGGCGCTGCTGCTCAACGCGCTCAACCTGGCCGCGGTCATGGGCACGATGGTGCTCGTCTTCCAGGAGGGGCACCTCCAGCCCCTGGTCGGGCACTTCCAGGTCTCGGGCACCGTCGAGCTGACCAGCCCGGTGCTGATGTTCTGCGTCGCCTTCGGGCTCAGCATGGACTACGAGATCTTCCTGCTCGCCCGCATCCGCGAGGAGCACCAGCGCGGGGCGGGCAACCGGCGCGCGGTCACCCGTGGCCTGGCCGCGACCGGCCCGCTGCTGACCTGCGCCGCACTCGCCCTGATCGTCGTGATGATCGGCGTCGCGACGTCCCAGATCAGCATCATCAAGATGATCGGGGTCGGCCTGGCGCTGGCCGTGCTCCTGGACGTGACGGTCGTGCGCGCCGTGCTGGTGCCGGCCTTCATGGCCCTCGCCGGCCGGTACAACTGGTGGGCGCCCAGGCCGCTGCGGCTGCTGCACGAGCGGTTCGGCCTGCGTGAGGGCGGCGACGCGTTCGGCGAGGCGCTCACCGCCGCGGCGCTCACTCCCGCGGCCCCGCCGGCCGCCACCGCGCCGGCCACCGGTCCGTCGGCGACCACCACTCGGGCCACGTCCCGGCCAGCCGGCCCGGCGCCGGCCGGCGCCGGGCCGGGCACGGCGAGCACCCGGCCGACCGCCGTCGCCCGCTCGTGGGCGCCCGCGGCGGCGGCCCGCCCGGTAGGCGGTCACGAGTCGGAACCCGGCCCGCAGGGCACCGCCGGTGGCGCGGGGGCGCCGCGTCGGCGTCCCGGGCTCGGCATCTCCGAGCCGGCCCACCCGGCCCCGCCGAAGGTCCTCTTCTCCGCGAGCACCTACGGCCGGGCCGAGGACGGCCTGTACGACCCCGACGACCAGGCCGACCACCAGTCCCCCGGCGGGAGCCGCGGCGGCCCTGCGGTCGGCCACGGCGGCGCCGACACCCGGGCGGACGGCACGCTGGCGGACAGCGCACGGCCGGACGGCGATGCCGAGCGTGCCCCGGCGGAGGCCGACCCGGACGAACCGGCACGGGACACCCACGTGCCCACCCTCGGCGAGCGGGAGACCACGGAGGGCTGCTGGTCGGCGGACGCCTGGTTCTCTCCGCACGGCGACGCGCCGGGCGAACCGCCACACGAGAGCTGACCGCCAGCCTCCCGACCAGCACCCCTGACGGTGGGCTGCGGCACACCTCCTGGTGGTGGGGGTACCCGATGCAGTATCCCGGACTGACGGCACGCTCTCCCGGAGCGGCCCGTCAGCGCGACGTTCCGGCCACCGCGCGAAGGCGCCGCGGGCCGGGACGCCGCGGCGCCGGGGCCGGGACGTGCCGCGCCGACCGACCCAGAAGGTGGATCATGCGACCAGTGACCGTGAACGAGCCGGCGATCCTCGCCCCGACCGAGGGCACGGTCCTGGACCTGCTGGACCTCGAGGAGATCGACCGCGACCTGTTCCGGGTCCGCATGGTGTTCGACGACGTGTACGCGCTCTACGGCGGCCAGGTCGCCGCCCAGGCCCTGCTCGCCGCGGGCCGCACCGTGCCCGAGGGGCGGGTGCCGCATTCGCTGCACGGCTACTACCTGCGTCTGGGGGACGCGTCCCGGCCGACCATCTTCCGGGTCGACCGCGACCGCGACGGCCGCTCGTTCTCGGCCCGCCGGGTGGTCGCCGTGCAGGGCGGCGAGGTCATCTTCAACATGTCGGCGTCGTTCCACGTGCCGGAGAAGGGCACGGACATCGACGCCGAGCCGATGCCGGCGGCGGGCCCCCCGGAGACGATGATCGACTACGTGTTCCCGCGGCTGTTCTCCTTCGAGGGCCGCACCGAGAAGCCGGTCGAGCCCGGCGAGGACTTCCCGACCCGCTGCTGGGCGCGGTGCACCGCGGCGCTGCCGGACGACCCGCTGACCCACGCGGTCATCCTGACCTACCTCTCCGACAGCATGGCCGGCCTCGCCCCGTTCCACACGCCCACGGCCCGCTCCGGGTCAAGCCTGGACCACGCGGTCTGGTTCCACCGGCCGATCCGGCTCGACGAGTGGGTGCTGATGGACCACGTCCCGCGTACGATCGCCGGCGGCCGCGGCTGGTACACCGGCACCATCCACACCCGTGACGGCCGGCTCGGCGCGAGCCTGACCCAGGAGGCCCTCTTCCGCGCACCCCGGGAACGGCCCCGCCGGTAGCGCCGGCCCCCGTGCGGGGGCGGGCCCAGCTCGGCCGAGCCGGTCACTCCCGCACTGGACGCCGGCCGGCCGATCTCACCGCGCCCAGGCAGAACGCCGACCCGGTCTCCACCCTCGGCCCCGTCCGCAACATACCCACAATTCCCGCCACCTGTCCGGTTGCCATCTTTTCCCGGCAGGCCGGGGATCAGCGTCAATGCCGACCAGCGGCGACCGAAAGACGGGTCGCACCAACAGGCGCGCCAGGCCCCGCACCAGTCCCACACATATAACGCCGCACCATCAGCCGCATGACCGTCACTCGAGGGACCATTGGACTCCGACCGGCAACCGGAAACACGACTCCAGTCATGCCAGGGTGTCACACGGCCCGGCCGTGATCCCGCAGTGCGCGATTTGTGACCGCATCGGAGCTAGAGTGGCATGATGGATCTAGCGGTGGCCCTCGACCTTGCCGTTCGGCTCTCACGCGAGGCCGGCGACCTCGCACGGAGTTCTTTTTCCGCCCGCTTCGCGTATGCCAGCAAAAGTCTGTCACTCGATGTGGTGACAGAGATCGATCGTGCCGCCGAGCGGCTCATAGTCGGCGAGGTACAGAGAACTTTTCCAGGCCATGTGATCATCGGCGAGGAGTCCGGGCTCCACCCCGGCCACGAGGACTGGACCTGGCTGGTCGATCCCCTGGACGGCACGACCAACTTCACCATCGGTCTACCCGTCTACGGAGTCGCCATCGCCATCACGCACCGGGATAACGTTGTGGCCGCCGTGGTCCGCGACTCGCACACCGGGAGGTATCTCGCGGGCAGCGAGGCAACCGGGCTCCTCGCCGGCGACGGCGCGGTGCTGGCCAAGCGGGGCGAGCCTGTCGCTCCGGCCGTTGCTTTGCAGCAGGGCTACGGCGTCGACCGGGACGACCCGGCACTGGACCGGGTTCGTTCGACGCTCGAGGCCCGTTATGGGCGGGTTTTCTACACCTGGTCACCGGCAATCGACACGATGTTGCTGCTCGCCGGCCATCTCTGTGCAACGGTCGCGGTCGACTGCGTCGGCCCGGAACACGTCGCCGCGCAGTTTCTGGCCCGGCAGGCCGGATGCACCGTGCGTGCACTGGGAAGATCCGGGGTGACATCGCCGGATATCGTCGTGACCGCCTGGCCCGAGGCTTTCGACGCGGTCCATAACCATGTGACGGATGCCGTGATCAGGCAGGTCCCATCAGCAAGGCGACAAGACGCCGACATTCCCGCGTGAGGCTTTCACGAGCATCGTCCTTGTGCGTGAAAGCGAATCGGAGAAGCTCGTCGACGGAGGCCCGGATATCCACGGCCCGGTCAAGGTAGGCACGTCGCCCCGGATCCGCGAGTAACACCCGGATAGTGTACAGGGACATCGGCCAGAGCTGCTCGTATGCACTACTCCGAAGCTGACGGAGCGAAGCCAGAAAAAGCCGATCGCAGGGGTCCGTGCCATCATCCCGCCAGCCGCTGTTACTCGCCTCCTGGTCACCGTAGTAGATCCTGTTGTATCCCAGGTGGAAGATCAGTGAGTCGGGGTCATCGTCAAAGTCCGAGACCAGGCGGTCGATCAACGATCCATCGTCCAGATGGAGGGCGAAACCGACCGCGATACCACGTCGGACGAACGGATGCGGCTCGTTGGCGTGGATCTCGCGAAGCCGGTCCTGGCTGCGCTGGTCGCCCCCGAGAACAAGCGGAAGCAGATTTGCCGCCTGCTGCCTTGCCATGATCGCAGAGTGACTACCGGCGGCTGTCGTGGCCGTGACCTCCAACACGTGGAAAAGGTTCCGGCACACCGATCTGGCCTCGATAGCGATCCCCGCGCAACGATCGAGAAGCTGCCGGGTGAAGTCGATCATCTCGTCCGGCAGCGGCGAGAGCAGGACCGCGAGCAGGACGTCATCGGCGACCTGGTCGTTGATGAGCACCGACTGTATGTAACGCGCCGCAAAGAACTCAAAAAATGACTTGTGGACGAAGCGGTAGTAGTCGTCACCCTCCGAACGAACGAGAAAGGACCGCAGAGTCAGCTCCCGGAACGCCTCGTCCGGCGACTCGTCCGGCCGCCACTGGCGAACGACGTCGTTAAGCGTGCGCCCGCCGATGAGAAGGTCATGGACGTCGAACTGACCGAAGGCCTTACGTCCGTCGAACGCGAGTTGATATATTCGCCAGGCCACTCGCTCGGCCAGCTCCTGCATATCCTGCCAGTGCACTGACATGCCTCGACGCCGCTCCAGGTGGAGCCACTTGGAGACATACAGGTCATAGACTTCCGCCGCGTTCCATTCATCCGGCTCCGGTGCTCGCCCGGCGTTCTCGGCCGGAACCCCGCCAAGCCGGTTCGCCAGCACGTCGGTTGCCATGAACAGCAACAACGGACGGGAGACCAGGTCGGTCAGTGCCGTCGAACTTTCGATGGTCGCGATGACCGTCTCAGCGGAGTCCAGACCGAACTTGGCACAGTACGCCCGGACGAACGACCGGCCGGCAACCTGGAAGTCGACCCCCCGCAGGTTCGCCCTGGTGACGAACCAGCGGCTCGGCTCGCTCGCGGCCATATAGAGATCGAAGAACGTCTGACGGCAGGTGAGGACGACCCGCCCGCGCAGGACTTCCGCAAGTTCCCGTGGAATCACGTCGCGTGCTGCGCCGCCATGGATGGCAAGCTCGTCGAGGCCATCCAGCAGGAGGATGATTCTGTCGGCGCGAAGCAGCTGATGGATCCGGTCGGCGGACAACGGAACCCCGTCGCCGTCTCCGTCCGCCGGGCGCCCGGCGAGCGCGGTCTCGATCAGCAGATGCGGCGACGTCTCGCTTCCGCTCCGGATCAACTCACCGACCTCGACCAGCCTCAGCAGCCACGGTATTCGCTCCCGTTTCGGGTCTGCTACGAACCGGCGGACGAGCTCGCGATGGGTAAGCTCGCAGACCAGAGTCTTCCCCACCCCCGGATCGCCGAGCAGGAGCACACTGCCGGACGCGGCGACCTCCCTGGCGAGCCAGTCGACGACACCTGCCGAGTTCGTTTCAGTCGCTCCGGTCTGCTCGATCTCAGGCTCAGCAAAAAGACCTCCGGACCCCACGAAATCACCAAGAGTGATCCCTCCATCACTCATGGGTGGAAGCCCGGCGGGAAGCTGCTCCTTCAGCACGACAAGCTGAGCGCGGAAGTAGCGCCGCAGGCGCCGCCGCTCCCATGGACCCAGCCGATCACGGGGGCTCAGAACCCGTCGCCCCAGGAGCAGCACGACCGCGACCACGAGCGCTCCGACGGCGAGGAACACGCGGCCGGACAGTAGACCGGCAAGGCTGATCACCAGGCCACCAAAAGCCGCGAGCTGGTTAAGCTCCTCGACGAGATCAACGAATGGGGCGCCACGGCGCCGACGAGCCATTGCGATTCCCCCGCCCGATCGTCAACGAAGAGCAAAAAGGCCTTCGATGATCTTGTAGACAGCAGGCTACCATCTGCAGAGCTGAACCGAAGGGGTACCCGGCCAGAATGCTCCGCGACCGGACAGGTTTGCCGGCGACATGCTTGCGTGCTGGCATCCGGCCCGGCGGCCCAGGCAATCCTCCGATGGCAAGGCGTGTCACCCTCGCTGGTCCGCGGGCATGTTCGGCGGTGGATGCCACCCCTCGCCGCAAGGCGCACCTGCACATGCACGGCGCCGGGCACCCTTATCCCCGCTTATGACGGGTTGCGACGAGACTTTCTGGGCTACCCTTGCCACGTGGGTACTGTTCTGCGGTGGATCGGCCGACTGTGACAACCCCGGGCTACGGGCATGGCCTGCTGCTTCAGCAGGAGCTGCGGCAGGCCGGACTACCCGCCTACCTTATGCGGATGGCTCTCGAGATCCTCCCGTCAGCGATCACGGTAACGACCGTCGATCTGCTTCTGAGCATCCTGCGGTCAAGGACGGGAACGGACGTAGGAGGTTCCGGTACCGGTCCCCCGTCCTCCCGAACGGCCGCCGAACGTTTTCTCGCGGGTGGTCACACAGACCGAACCCGGACCGGCGATCAACCGGAAGATGGGGACGCGCTGTCTTCGCTGTTCGAACTGTGGACAGCGGAAGGCGGCAGCGGTGCCGCCCTCGCCCGCCTCCTGGCCGTGGTCGAGTACCGTAGACGGGCGCTGCCGCTGGAACGGTCGAGAGAGTCCGGCGGGGCGCTGGTCGAGGCCCGCACCGAACTCACCACCTTCTGGATTTCGTCCGGGCATGACCTGAACGAGCTGGGAACGTTTAAGCAACACGTTCACCGAGAAGCTTTCGGAGCCCTCCCGAAGTGAATGGTGCGGGCAGTTCGGCACTTGCGGATATTCTGGCCTTCGCAGCCACCACCGTCCCGTATTACCACGACCGTCTGACAGCGCGGGGTGTGTTCCCGGAGGTCGCCGAACAGGTGCTGTTCGATCTCCCGATCCTCGACCGGGAGGAGGTGCGCAGGCACCGGGTCCGGCTACGGTCCGAGGCCGGCGAGTCGTCCGGCTGGCGCACCGTGCGAACTACCGGGACCTCCGGCATACCGGTCGAGATTACGATCGACCAGGAGGCACAGCAGGCTGAGATGGATGCACTGACCCGGCAGATCACGGCGGTTCTTGATCCAGCCGAGTGGCTGGACGACGGGCTTGTTCACCTCACTCTGCATCTCGCCTCCACGACCCGCTCCCAGCGTTCACCGTGGTCGATCCACGGAACAATGACGAAGTGGAGCTTCAACAGGGTCTGGCATCTTCCGCCAGATCTCCTGGGACGCTCCCTGCACCATCTCGATCGGCGTGTCGTGACCGGCATGCCGTCCGTGCTCACGCTTGTGGCCGAACGCGCGAGGGATGTGGGAGCGATCCGCCCACACGCCCTGGTTCTTTCTGGCGAAACGGTACAGATGGCCACCCGCAGGCGCCTGGGCGAAATATTCGACTGTCCGGTGACGTCACTTTACACGCTCGCCGAGTTCGGGGTCGTCGGCAACGGTTGCCTCACCACGGACGACTATCACGTGAACGAGCGTGATGTGGTCGTGGAGATTCTCGAGCCGCGGCTGACCGTCGAACCGGCGGCTGGCCGCGGCGGGGAAATCCTCGTCACCGGTCTGGTCAATCGCGCCATGCCGCTGCTGCGGTACCGGACCGGAGACCGTGGAGTATGGTCGGCGGGCTCCTGCGGGTGCCCCGTGCCCGGCCGTCGATTCAGTATTACGACCGCCCGGTCGTTGCATGTCGTGGCCGACGGGGCGAACGGCCGTCGCATCACCGAGCTCGATCTCTGCAAGTTGTTCACCCAGCTCGATGTCCAGGGCGCCCGAATCGTGCAGACGACACCGACGGATGTGGTCGTCGCATATGAGGCTGATCGGCCGCTTCCCTCGGACGTCCGGGAGATGGCCGAGATGTCGGTGCGGCAGCTGGTCGGCCCGGGAATCACCGTCTCCGTCGCACGGGTCACCGAATCCGCCGTCAGCGGAGCCGCCCCGGTGCCGACCGGGGCCGGCCGGATGGCCGGCGGAGCGACCCCTCCGCGGCAGACGGAGGCCGACGAGGTGGTCGGCTGGGCCCGCCCGCGGCTCGCGCAGGTGCCCGGCCTGCTCGCCGCCGTTCTCACCGGCTCGATTCTCGACCCGGTCGCCCGTAGCAGGTTCAGCGACATAGACATGCACCTGCTCGTCGACGACGCCCGCCCGGAGCTCTGGCTCGACCTGACCCGGGAACTGCACGCGGAGCTTCCCGGCCTGCGCGTGAATGTCACGGACGGTGCGACCCTCGCGGCTTCACCACTGGTCCTGAGCCGGCTGCTCGCGGAGCGGCAGCCGGTCGTCGGAGATCTCTCCGAGCACGGGCTACGGCAGCCTGAGGCCGCCGCCCTCCGGGCGGAAGCCACCTTCTGGGCGCAGGACGCGCAGGCGGTGCTGTGGACCCAGGTCAGCTCTGTGGGCACGGACCGGGATCCGCTGCGCGACGCCTGGCTCGCCGGCCGTTACATGCTCGATGCCTTTCGCTATCACTTTCTCATCCGCGGCAGACGGGAAACGGCTGCCAGTCAGGTGGCGGCGGCCAGCGAAGCCGACCGCCTGCCGTATTACCGCCTGCTCTTCGAAGTCATGGAGGTCAGCCGGGAACACCGCCCACCCCCACCGGCGGAGTCGGACGAATGCCGTGGGTATCTTCTCGGCGCGCTGTCCTGCATCCGATGGTTCACGCAATCCCTGCGTGGCGATGCGGTCCCCGGTCCGGCGGACCGCCAGGAAGGGTCTCCTCCGTCGTAGGCGACCGGCAGAGCGTGAAGGTGCATCCCCGGGGATTCCGGCCCGGCCCGGCCGCGGGCTTCGCCTTCATGGCGGTTCCGACCGGTATACGGCCCGCTTCTCGGCGGCCCCCGCTGCCGGCTCCGGCCTCCCCACCACGTCTGCCGCACTGAATTCCGCGGTCGTTGGGGATCTCGACCACCTGCCGTGCACGGACGTTCGCATCCGAGTCGCTTACCGGTCATGTGCGGCTGCGAGCGTGCGGACCGTCCTTGTGAAGGAGGGTCTTCATGGCAGTCAACCGCCGTCAGGTGGTCGTGGGAACCGGCGCGGCCGGCCTGGGCTTCACCCTGTCGGGTGCGGTGAGCTCGGTGTTCGCCGGTACCGCGTCCGCCGCAACACCGAAGAAGTTCACCGGGTACGGCGAGCTGGTCCCGGATCCGAAGGGCCTGGTCGATCTTCCCCCCGGCTTCCGGTACACCGTGCTGTCCCGAGCCGGGGTCGACTCCCTGACCGGCGGGGGTGCGGTACCCGGCGCGCCCGACGGGACGTACGCGTTCCCGCTCGGCCCGGGCCGCAGCGTTCTCGTCCGCAACCACGAGCTCTCCCCCGGAGGCACGGACCTCGTCCCGCAGCGGCCGGGCATCACCTACGACCCGGCCGCCCCGGGCGGGACGACGACCGTCACCGTCGCCGGTGACCGGCTGCTGTCGGCCGTACCCAGCCTGGCCGGCACCATCCGCAACTGCGCCGGTGGCAACACCCCGTGGCGCACCTGGCTGTCCTGCGAGGAGACCGAGGACACCCCGGCGACCAACCCCGCGCTCACCAAGCGGCACGGGTACGTCTTCGAGGTCGACCCGTTCGGTCGGCTGCGTGACCGCGAGGCGGTGCCGCTGACCGCGCTCGGCCGGTTCGCGCACGAGGCCGTCGCGGTCGACCCCCAGTCGGGCTGCCTCTACCTGACCGAGGACGCGTCCAAGCCGTACGGCCTGATCTACCGCTTCCTGCCCCGCCGGCCGCTCGGCGGGCCCGGCAGCCTGCGGGCCGGCGGCAAGCTGCAGGCTCTGCAGGTCCCCGGTGTCCCGGACCTGTCCGCCATCAGCGAGCTGCACACCACGGTGCAGCTGTCCTGGGTCGACGTCCCCGACCCGGACGCCGCCACGGTGTCGACCCGCAAGCAGTTCGCCGCCGGCCAGGTCACCCAGGTCCCGAAGGGCGAGGGCATCTTCTGGTCCGGGCGTTCCGCCTACGTGGTCTCCAGCTACGCCAGGACCGCGGACGGCGCCGCCCGTGACCACGCCGGCCAGGTCTGGAAGCTCGACCCGAAGAAGGGCACCCTCGAGCTGGTGCTGCTGATCGAGCCGGGCGGCCGGTTCGACGGCCCCGACAACATCACCGTGTCGCCCAACGGCGGCATCGTGCTGTGCGAGGACGGCGACGGCGAGCAGTACCTGATCGCGCCGTCGGCCGAGGGTGTCCCCTACCCGCTGGCCCGCAACGCCGCCGGCGAGAGCGAGTGGGCCGGCGCCACGTTCTCCGCGGACGGCCGCTGGCTCTACGCCAACATCCAGAGCGACGGCCTCACGGTGGCGATCACCGGCCCGTGGTGGCGCGGCTGAGCCGTCCGCCTCGCGACCGCGAGAACGCGAGCGCGAACGACCCCGGGACGTCGAACGCGGCGTCCTGACGCACCGGTGCGCTGACCGGTGCGCCGGCTACCCGGCCGCGATCGGCCGGGTAGCCGGACCGGGGACCCAGCTGCCGGCCGCCATGACCCGCGTGACCCGCAGATCGGCGTCGAGCACGACGAGGTCGGCGTCCAGCCCGGGGGCGATCGACCCGCAGCGGTGGGCGAGGCCCAGCACCCGGGCGGGGTTCGTCGCCGCGGCGGCGACCGCCACCTCGAGCGCAAGCCCGGCCGCGACGGCGCGGCGCACCGCCAGGTCCATCGTCAGGGTGCTGCCGGCGAGCGCGCCGGTGGCGGCCAGGCGGGCCTGCCCGTCCCGGACCCGGACCGGGTGGCCGCCGAGCAGGTAGTCGCCGTCGCCGACACCCGCCGCGTCGACCGCGTCGGTGACCAGCACCAGGCGCGCCGGCTCGGCGGCGACCAGGCGCAGCAGCGCCGGGTGCACGTGCACACCATCGTTGATCAGTTCGCAGGCCACACCGGCGTCGAGCGCCGCCCCGGCCGGGCCGGGCTCGCGGTGATGCAGCGGGCGCATGCCGTTGAACAGGTGGGTGGCGAGCGTCATGCCAGCCGCGAAACCGGAGGCGGCCTCGTCGTAGGTGGCGTCCGTGTGGCCGGCGGCGGCGATCACCCCCGCCGCGAGCGCGGCCTCGGTCACCGCGCCGGCCCCGGGCAGCTCCGGGGCGAGGGTGATCACCCGCAGCGTGCCCGCGCCCGCCGCGACGAGCTCGGCGAACACCCCGCGGTCAGGCGCGCGCAGATGCTCGCCCGGCTGGGCGCCACGGCGCGCGGGCGCGAGGAACGGCCCCTCCAGATGCGCGCCGACCACATGGCCATCCGGCCCCGGCCCGGCCGCGGTGAGCGCCGCCACCCAGGACAACTGCTCGGCCAGGCGCTCCACCGGCGCCGCCACCAGCGAGACCAGCGTGCGGGTCGTGCCGTGCGCCCGGTGGAAGGCCACCGCCGCGGCCAGATCGGCCGGTGACGCCGTGACGTCGTGCCCGCCCCCGCCGTGGACGTGCAGGTCGACGAACCCGGGCACCAGCCAGGACCCGGCCAGGTCGACGATGTCCGCGCCGCCCGCCTCCCCACCGACAGGCCCGGCCGTGGGGCCGACCTCGGGGCCGACCTCGGTGATCAGGCCGTTCTCGACGCGCACCCGGCCGGGGTCGAGGACACCGTGCGGCGTCACCACCCGGGCGCCGGCCAGAAGGATCATCCCAACCTCCCCCTCGAGCCTCCCCCCGCGGGCCCGGCGTGCCCCGTGGCGGTGCGCGGGTGTGGCGGCACGCTCACCGTAGCGGCACCGCGCTGCGGGCCGGACGGGCGCCATGACGACGTAACGGACAGATCGCGCGTCCTGAGTTGAAGAAGCCCGGCGCTGGGCGTCCACTCGAAACACGGACTTCTCGCCCGGCGTGCCGCACGGCCCGGTCCCGCTGACCGGCCGCGCACGCCCGGCGGGACGTCACCGGACGACCGCCGACGGGAGCTGAATGCCGGACGGACGGGAAGCGACACCGGGCGGGGCCCGCGGCCGCGCCGAGCCGGACGGGCTGCCCGCGCGTCCGGCGTCGCGCGGCGCGTTCCGCGCGATGGCCGCCATCGGGCTGGCCTTCGTCGGGCTGGCCGCGGCCGTCGCGATGGCGCTGCCCGAACACATCGGTAAACAGGCGGCGCAGGCCGCGGTGACGGCTGCCGCGCTCGCCTCCGCGATCTGCTGCCTCGTCACCGCGCGACGGGTGCCCCGGCACGAGCGCCGGTGGCGGCGGTTCGAGGCGGCGGCGATCACGTCGAGCTTCGTGGCGGGAGTGGCCGTCTCGATGGTGGCCAGCGGGGAGACCGTCCCCGATCTCGCCGCGACCGGGGCCGCGCCGCTGCTCGGCTATGTCCTGGGCCTGGCCGGGCTGCTGACCTTCCCCACCGAACGGGCCCGCGCCATCCCGATCAGCACGAACAAACGTGGCGGGATGGCCTGGTACCTCGAGGCCGTCCTCGACGGGCTGCTCGTCGTCGGATCGCTGCTGCTGCTCGTCTACGCGATCCTGGTCGTCCCACTCGTGCGGTCGGCTCAGATCAACCAGGCGTCGCTGGCGTTCGGGGTGGCCGGCGGGGCGGGCAAGCTCATCCTGCTCTCCGCCGTCATCTTCATCCTGATCTTCCGACGGCCGACGGGCTCGGGATCGCTCAGCCTGCTCAGCGCGAGCCTGCTCCTGTTCGCCGTGACCGACGGCGCCGCGCTGAACGCCTACGCGAAGGCCACCGACGGCCCGGACGCGGTCGTGCTGGTCGGCTTCGCCGGCGGCAGCGTGCTGACCGCGCTGGCCGCCGCCGCCCCCCACGACGGCATGATCATCCGGACGAGGCGCAGCCCGCGCGGGGTCTGGGCCCGCGTCGCCGTGCCCTACCTGCCCCTCGGCTGCGTCGGCGCCCTGCTCGCGACCCAGATCATCACGCACGCCGACATTCCGGTCGCGCAGATCATCGGCATGCTCGCGCTGATGCTGCTCGCGCTCGCCCGCCAGCTCGTGACCACGATCGACAACACGCTGCTGCTGGCCCGCTACGAGGACAGCCGGGCCCGGCTGCACCACCAGGCCTTCCACGACCCGCTGACCGGCCTGGCGAACCGCACGCTTTTCTTCCGCCGGCTGCGCGCGGCCATCAACCGGCACGAGCGCACCGGCCACCCGGTGGCGCTGCTGTTCTGCGACCTGGACGACTTCAAGGTCGTCAACGACAACCTCGGCCACGCCGCCGGCGACCGGGTCCTGCGCACGGCGGCCCACCGGCTGGCCCAGGCGGCGGGCCCGACCGACACGGTGGCCCGCCTCGGCGGCGACGAGTTCGCCGTCCTGCTCGACACCGGGGCCGCGGACCGGGCGGGCGGGCGCACCGAGGAGCTGCGCGCGGCCGGCGACCGGATCCGCGCGGCGCTGCGGATCGCCGTGGCCATCGAGGACCGCCGGCACCTGGTGCGCGCCAGCCTCGGCCTGGTGATCGTGGGCACGGAGGCGGGACCGGTCTGCCCCGACGAAGTGCTCCAGCACGCCGACCACGCCATGTACGCGGCGAAACGGCTGGGGAAGGGCAGCCTCGTCGTCTACTCCCCGGAGATCGACGACTCCCGGCAGGCCGGGATGGCGGGGCAGGCCGGGATGGCGGGCTGAACGGCAGGCTCAGCCGGCGGGCCGGGCGGCGGGTGCCGCCCGGAGCGTCAGTTCTCCACCCACCCGTACTTGCGGGCGACGTCGGCGAGCTGGCGGCGGATGTGCAGGATCTGCGCGCCGGTCAGCGACGGCTCGGTCTGCAGCAGGACCTCGGTGACCTCCTGCGTGAACTCCTCGGCCGGCAGGACGTCGCACAGCCCGTCGCCGCCGTCGTCGTGGCGGGAGACCACCGGCGCCGGGGCGGTCGTGACGGCCGCCGGCCCGACGACCGAGCCCGCCGCCGGGCCCCGCAGGATCCGGGCCGCCGACGCCTTCCGGCCGCGGTCGCTCTCCTCGACCTCGAACTCCATGACCACGCCCGGCACTACCAGACTCTTCTCGACGAGGAGATCGTTCGCGTGCAGGAAGACATCCTCGCCGCCGTCGCTGGGCGCAAGGAACCCGTAGCCGCGCACATGATCAAAACGAAGTACTTTTCCCGTACTCACAACTCACCCACAGCCCCTGAGAAACCCCATGATCTGGCCCACTGCCGACCGCACCCGCCAGTCACCCCAGACGGAACCGTGGCAGTCGCCAGTCATCTTAGGCAGCTCGCGTCGCCGTGACCCAGGTTTTCGCCGCGCCGGCTTGCCTGGCCGCCGCGGCCGGGTCACACTGCGACCCAGTGGCCACGCCCACACCCCGCGCCGCCCGCTCCCACCCGGCGACACGCGTGGTGATTGGGGAGGGGGAGCATGTTCGGTCGCCGCAGGACCACCGTGGACGAGCATCCATCCGACCACGCGGCGCGCGGGCCGGCACCTGCCGCCCTGGACGGCCCCGGCCCGTACGACGTCTCCGAGCTCGCCTGGCCCGGCGGGGCAGGCGAGGCGGCGCACGAGGCGCCGGCCGACCCGCCCGACGACGAGGCCCGTTCCCGCTCCGGCTCCGGCGACGTCGTCCCGGGTGTCGGAGCTGTACCCGGTGGGGTGGGGCGGCACGCGCCCGAGATTCTCGACCTCGGCGCGCTGCGCGTCGCGGTGCCGCCGGGAGTGACCGCGCGGATCGCCCGCGGCACGCGGACCGGGCCGGGCACCGACCTCGTCCTGACGGCCGCCGGGCTCACCGTGCGGGTGACCGTGTTCGCCGCGCCGACCAGCGGGCGACTGTGGGCCGGAGTACGCGCCGAGCTGGCCGCCGGCCACCCGGAGTCGGAGGTCCGCGACGGCCCCCACGGCCCGGAGCTGCTGCTCCCGGGCTGCCGGGTCGTCGGAGTCGACGGCCCACGCTGGTTCCTGCGGGCGGTCGTGACCCCGGTCGACGCCGACGGGGCCGACGAGATCCTGCGCGGCCTCGTCGTCGTACGCGGCCCCGCCGCCATGCCGGCGGGCACGGCCCTGCCGCTGCTGCCGGTCGGGCCGGCCGGCAGCCGCCCGAACGCCGGAGCCCTCGACGACCTGTGGACCGACGAGCCGCTGACGGCCGGCACCGGAACCCTCGAGGGTCGCCGCGCCGTGCACGAGTACGCGGCGGCCTTCACCGGCGACCTCAGCCGCAACCTGTCGACCTGGGGCTGAAGCCCCACCGGGCTGTGGGGCATGATGCAGCCGGGGGTGGGCCGTGCCATGCCCGTCTCCCCCGTCTCCCGACCCGACTCGACCTTGATGGCGGCGGTGTGCGCACCGAGCAGGACCTGGCCTACGCGACGCTGTCCGACGCGCAGCGTCTCGATCTGTACCTGCCCACGGGCGGCGGCGACCCGCTTCCGGTCGTCGTCGCGATCCACGGCGGCGGGTTCGCCGTCGGCGACAAGCAGGACATGGCCCGCACCGCGCACGCGCTCGCCGACGCGGGCTACGCGGTGGCCAGCGTCAACTACCGGCTCTCCGGTGAGGCGGCGTTCCCGGCGGCGGTCGCCGACGTCCGGGCCGCGGTGCGCTGGCTGCAGGCGAACGCGCACCGCCTCGGGCTGGATCCGGCCCGGATCGGGGTGATCGGCGAGTCGGCCGGCGGCTACCTCGCCGCCATGCTCGGCGCCGCCGGCGACGACCCGCTGTCCGAGGACGTCGACCTGGGTCCTCCCGTGGGCCTGGCCCCTGTCGTGGACCTCAGCCCCGCCGGAGCGCGGCCGTCCAGCGCGGTGCGGGCGGTGGTCGACCTGTACGGCCCGGTGGACTTCTCGACCATGGACGCCCAGCTGCGCGCGAATCCGCGCTGCCCGGCCCGGGCCGCCTCGCACGACCGCGCGGACTCCCCCGAGTCGCGTTTCCTCGGCGCGCAGATCACCGCCGCGCCGGAGCTGGTGCGTCTGGCCAGCCCGCTGTCCCACCTGCGCCGTGACCGCCCGCCGCCGCCGTTCCTGATCGAGCACGGCGACACCGACTGCACCGTCCCCTACCAGCAGTCGCAGCAGCTCGCGGACGGCCTGTACGCCGCCGGCGGGTCGGTCGAGCTCACCCTGCTGCGGGGGGTGGGCCACGGCGGGGCCTTCCCGCTCGCCGAGCGCCTGGCGGGCATCATCCGGTTCCTGGACCGCGCTCTGGACCGCGCCCCGCGCTGATCTTGGCCGCTACTGACGGGGTCGCTGCTGACAGGGTCTCAGGGACGGAAGCTGTCGGGGTCGGCGGCGGCCCAGTCGGCCGCCCACGAACGCGGCGCCTCGGCGAGCAGCTCACCGGGTTCGAGCCACTCGTACAGCTCGGCGTAACTGCGGGTGTCGGTGTGGGTGATGCGCCGCATGAGCATCCCCGGGTGGAGCTGCTCGGGCCCGGTGCAGCCGAGCGAGGCCATCACCTGCACCGCCTGGGCAACGGTCGCCGCCTGGTAGCGGCGGACCCGTTCGCTCTTGTCGGCGACGTCGAGGGCGCGGGCGCGGCGCGGGTCCTGGGTGGCGACCCCCACCGGGCAGGTGTTGGTGTGGCAGCGCTGGGCCTGGATGCAGCCGACCGCCATCATCATCGCCCGGGCCGCGTTCGTGTAGTCCGCGCCCTGCGCGAGCCGCTTGACGACGTCCACCCCGCTGGCGACCTTGCCGGCGGCCCCGATCCGGACCCGGTCCCGCAGGCCCACCCCGACCAGCGCGTTGTGCACGGTGATCAGGCCCTCCGTCAGCGGGGTGCCCACATGATCCTCGTACTCCAGCGGTGCGGCGCCGGTGCCGCCCTCCGAACCGTCCACCACGATGAAGTCCGGGGTGATCCCCTCCTCCACCATCGCCCGGCAGATCGCGAGCAGCTCGCGGCGCGACCCGACGCACAGTTTGAACCCGGCCGGTTTGCCGCCGGCGAGCTCGCGCATCCGCCCGACGAACAGGACGAGCTCGCGCGGGGTGGCGAAGACCCGGTGGAACGACGGGCTGATGCACGCGACCCCCTCGGGGACCCCGCGGGCCCGGGCGATCGACGCGGTGACCTTCGCCGCCGGCAGCACGCCGCCGAGGCCGGGCTTGGCGCCCTGACTCAGCTTGAGCTCGACCATCCGCACCGTGGGCAGCGCGGCGACGTCCTTGAAGCGGGCCGGGTCGAAGTCACCGTCGGGGGTGCGGGTACCGAAGTAGCCGCTGCCGATCTCCCAGACCAGGTCGGCGCCGTGGCGCAGGTGGTACTCGGTGAGCCCGCCCTCGCCGGTGTCGTGCGCGAAGCCGCCGGCCGCGGCGCCACGGTTCATCGCCAGCACCGCGTTGGCCGACAGCGACCCGAAGCTCATCGCCGAGACGTTGAGCAGCGCCATGTCGTAGGGCTGGGTGCAGTCCGGCCCGCCGACGCGCACCCGCGGCGGCGCGGAGCCGGGGGCGACCGGCACGGGCGCCGTGGAGTGCGGGAGGTACTCGTAGCCGACCTCGTTGACGTCGCGCTCGGTACCGAAGGCCTGGTCCCCATGGGTGCCCTTGGCCCGCTGGTAGATCATCGTCCGGGTGGCACGGTCGAACGGGCGGCCGTCGTAGTTGCGCTCGACGAAGTACTGCTGGACCTCCGGGCGGATGGTCTCGAGCAGGAACCGGGCATGCCCGAGCACCGGGTGGTACCGCAGGATGGCGTGCTGGCGCTGGACGACGTCGTGCACGGCCACGGCCAGCAGCGCGCCGGCCACCGCGGCGGCGGCCCACCAGCCGGCCGTGGCCAGCAGCGCCCCGCCGACCGCCACTGCCGTCAGCACGGCCAGGACCAGCACGGTGACGAGCGGCAGCATGGCGATCGCGTCCTTCCCCGCCCCGATGCGTCGGGTCACGGCAGCTGTTCGCACCGCCCCGATCGGCCCGGACCGGGATCCGAGGCGGGTCCGGATCCGACCGTATCCCGCGCTTCGTCCCGGTGGCGCCACCGCCGCCATCCCAAGATCAGCTTGGACGTCCACACACGGCCGCACGATCCGGGTCCGGATCGTGCGACCGGCCGGCGGCTGTCAGCTGTAGCGGAGGTTGTCAGCTCTGCTGGAGCTGCGCGCGCGGTCGGCCCGTCTCACGCGGGGCCGCGGCAGCCGGGATGGGCACATCCCGCGCCCCCCGGCCGGGGATGAACAGGCCGATCAGTACGGCGGCCGCCGCCGCGCCCGCGCCGAGCGCGAACACCGCGTGGAAGCCCGCCAGCGACGGAACCTCCCGGCCGTCGAACGTGATGGTCATGTTGGCCAGCATCACCCCGACGATGGCAGCCGACGAGGAGGTGCCCAGCGAGCGCATCAGGGTGTTCAGACCGTTGGCCGCCGCGGTCTCGGTCGCCGGCACCGCGGCCATGATCAGCGACGGCATCGACGCGTAGGCCAGCGCCACCCCGACCCCGCCGATCACCGCGAGGAGCACGACCTGCCAGACCGAGTGCATCACGAACAGGCCGATCAGGTAGCTGACCCCGATGATCGCGGAACCGAGCACCAGCGTCGTCTTCGGCCCCCACATCGCCGACACCCGGGCGGTGAGCGGCGAGGCGAGCATCATGACCACCCCGAACGGGGCGAAGCACAGCCCGGCGACGACCATCGACTTGCCCAGCCCGTAGCCGGTGCCCGCGGACAGCTGCAGGAACTGCGGGATGACCAGCCCCATCCCGTACATCGCGAAGCCGACGACGACCGAGGTCAGGTTGGTCATCAGCACCTGGCGGCGGGCACTGACCCGCAGGTCGACCACCGGGGAGGCGTGGCGCAGCTCCCACGGGCCCCACATGGCCAGCACCGCGAGCGCGGCGAGCACCGTCCCCAGGGTGGTGGTGGACGTCCAGCCCCAGGTGCTGCCCTTGGAGATCGCCAGCAGCAGGCAGGTGATCCCGGCGCCGAGCCCGAGCGCCCCGACGACGTCGAAGCGGCCGCGGACGTCGCGCACCGGCGACTCGGGGACGACCCGCCACAGCATGGCGAGCACCAGCACGCTCAGGACGGTGGCCGTCCAGAAGAGCACGTGCCAGCTGAAGTTCTGAGCGATCAGCGCCGAGGTCGGGACACCCAGCGCGCCGCCGATGCCGAGCGAGGAGCTCATCAGCCCGAGCGCGGAGCCGAGCCGCTCGGGCGGCAGCTCGTCGCGCATGAGGCTGATCCCGAGCGGGATCAGCCCGGTGGCCAGCCCCTGCAGCCCGCGGCCGACAACCATCTGTGGCAACGACGTGCTCAGCGCGCAGACCAGCGAGCCGGCGCCGAGCAGCCCCACGCTGCCGAGCATGATCCGGCGCTTGCCGTACATGTCACCGAGCCGCCCGGCGACGGGCGTCGCGACGGCACCGGCCAGCAAGGTGATCGTGACGACCCAGGTCGTGTTGGACGCCGAGGAGTCCAACAGGTGCGGGAGCTGCGGAATGATCGGCACGACCAGGGTGTGCATGAACGACGCCACGATGCCCGCCACGGCCAGCGCCGCGGTCAACAGGCTCGGGCGCGGCGCGGTCGGTCCCATCGGCGCCGTCGACGCCGGGCCCGCCCCCGGTTCGGCCGGGTCCGTGCGAGCTCGCGCCATGGCGGTACTCCGATTCGACGAAGGTGGTGCGGGCTCGACGAAGGTGGTGCGCGGCGGCGACGCCGGGACAGACTGCCAGGCCGAACGCCAGCTCAGGCGTTTCCTATATGCATGCTACACGCAATATGGTTTATACACATCCTGTCGTCACACCGTTAGACTGGGAGAAAGGTCACGGTCCGCCGCCGCTGGTGCGCGCGGACGTCCAGCGGAGGCCCGGGTGCACGACAGTCTGCGCGACCTGGAGCGGGAGCTGATGCTGCTCGCCAGGCACCACATCGCGCCCAACGCCGCGAGGCGCGGGCGAACGCGTCACCTCGACCGCTCCGCCTATCTCCTCCTCAGCCGCCTCGAGGCCCAGGGCCCGATGACCATCGGCCAGCTCGCCGAGGCCTTCTCCCTCGACGTCTCCACGGTCAACCGCCAGACCGCCGCGGTCCTCCAGGCCGGCCTGGCCGAGCGCATCCCCGACCCCGACGGCGGCCTCGCCCGCAAGCTGAGCATCACCCCCGAGGGAGCCCGCCGCGTCGCCGACGACCGCGCCTTCGTCATCGGCGAGCTGAGCGGCCTGGTCTCCACCTGGTCGGAGGACGAGTTACGCCTGTTCGCCAGCATGCTCGAGCGCTTCAACGCAAGCATCGAAGCCAAGGACGGCCAGCGCCCCTGGCCACGCTCCGCTTCCGTCCCCGGCCGCTGACCGCAGGGGCGCGCCGGCGGCGGCACCCCCTCGAGACACCAGCGCGGCGCGGCGCGCCGTGGCAGCGCCTGGTCCGCCGCCACCGCCGCACCGGCGAGTACGCCTTCTACCGCTCCCACGCGCCAGGCCCGGTCCCGCTGTCCGCGCTGGTCAGGGTCGCTGGCCGCCGCTGAGTCGGCGAAGAAACGATCCAGACCTGTCTCGCGATGCTCGCCCATGCTTTCCTCGCCCGGCTGTTCACCGCTCTCGTCGTCCAGACGACCGAGACTGTTGCCCACGTCCTGCACTGGTCACAGTGGCGGCGCCGCCATCAGGCCACCGCCCGCGCCAGCCACTACCGACGACGACGGGTTCTCCGGGAGGTAGGCGCAGTGTCGCGGCCTCGTCCGGGGTGGGCATTGCGTCTGATCGTCGGGCTTCCAGGTTCGGCCGGAGGCGACGCGGTCAGCGGCGAACGCGACCAGGTCGGTGTCCCGCCACTTCGCCCTGTCGTACCGGCCAGATCCTGACCTTCCTGGACGAACCCAATCCCGTGGCTGCCCCAGGCCGGCCCCGGCTGTCGCGGGACCGGGGTGGGCGGAAGGCTCGGGTTGGCTCGGGCGAGCCGCGGGGCGGGACCGAACGTCCGTCCGGCCGGGACCTTCGTCGTTGCTCCGGCGACAAATGATTCGGGCCTGGCGGGTTCCGTACCGACCAGACTCGAGATGCGCAGGCCTGACGGCACCATCGACCGTCCAACTGTCACCGACAGTGTGCGCCCACGACCCCCAGCCGCCCTTGGCCGCCACGGGGGGTTGTGCCGTCCGGCGACTGCGCGGCCGCCCGAACAGGCGAATGCATCGGACCATGGAGGACGACACGGTGAGCGAAGACAGCACGGCTGGTACGACTCCGCTGCACCTGCGCGGCCGCGACGCGGTCATCGCCGCCTCCACCGACGCACGGTGGCGCGACGGGGCCCCGCCGGACTACCGCTTCTCCCGCGAGGTGATGCCCGGGGAGCGCACCGTCCACCACACGCCCGGCTCCCTCGCCGACGTCGTCGAGCAGCTCGTGCAGGTGTTCGAGATGGAGCTCTCCTACAAGAGCGACCCCGCCCAGTGGGTCAGCATGGTCAGCGACCGGATCCGGGTCAGCATGAACGGAGGACCGGCGGCGGACAGCGCCGAGCTCGCCGAGCGGGGCAGCTACAACGTCCTGATCGGCGAGAACCCCTACTACTCGGCCGCCGCGGAGACCTTCGAGTCCTCCCATGAGACCTTCCACCGGGCGTTCCCGGGCGGGTTCTTCTGGGAGGTCCTCGAGGTGTACTCACCGCCGCCCGTGATCGCCTTCAAGTGGCGGCACTGGGGTACCTTCGACGGCCCCTACCAGGGGCACCAGCCGACCGGGGAGCGGATGGAGCTGTTCGGCGTCACGGTCGCCCGCTGCGCGCCGGACCTGCGCCTACTCGCGGTGGAGAACTTCTACGACAACACCACGTTCCTGGGACGTCTCGCCGGTGCCGACGGACCGGGGACGGGCGGTCACCCGGGAAGCGCCTGACAAGCCCGTTTCGCAACGAGATCGACGACGGTGGGTCCGTCCGGGCCGGGCGTCGGGTGCCCTGCGAAGCGCCGCGACCGGCTGTGGTTCGTGGTGGCCGCGGGCGTGTGGTGGGCGCGGGAGCGGGGACTCCGGTGGTGGCCGACGCGAGAAGTATTCATGTCGGCCCAGCCGTTATGCACGGCGGGGGGAACCGCGGCGGTTCAGTGAGAGCCTGGACTCACTGGACGGCCACGCATCGCCCGGCGGCGGAGCCTGCCGTGCATAACAGCTCGTTTCCGCGTGATCCGCGGCTGCCGCAGGATCCCTCGTGGGGTTGGACGATCGGCCCCGGGCAGTTGGGGCGGGGAGTGGAACGAGCCGTAAGGGACGAGAATGTTCGCGCCGGACCGATCCGCGAGGTCCGCGGCGACGAACCCCGGTCGAGTCATTGGTGACGACGCGATGGGGAGTCATGGAAGCCGACCAGATCCAGGCGGCGGCGCTGCGCGCCCTGCCCGGTACCGGGGACGGCGTTTGCGGGCCGACCCCGGAGACGCTACTGGCCCGCACGGGCCGCGGGGACACCGACGCGTTCGGTGCCCTCTACGACCAGCTCGCCGCACGCGTGTACGGACTCGTGCGCCGGGTCGTGCGCGACCCGGCGCAGGCCGAGGAGGTCACCCAGGAGGTCTTCGTCGGGGTGTGGCAGGAGGCGCCGCGGTTCGACCCCGCCCGCGGCAGTGTCACCGGGTGGGTCTCGACGATGGCGCACCGCCGCGCGGTCGACCGGGTCCGCTCCGTCGAGGCCCAGCGGGCGCGGGACGTCCGGGTCGCGGCCCGGTCCACCGCGCGGCCGCACGACCAGGTCGCCGAGCAGGTCGAGACCAGGCTGGAGCACGAGCGGATCCGCGGCTGCCTGGGCGACCTGACGGCCACCCAGCGCGAGTCGATCACACTCGCCTACTACTCCGGTTACACCTACCGCGAAGTCGCCGAACTGCTCGAACTACCCGTCGGCACGGTCAAGACCCGGATGCGTGACGGGCTGAGCCGGCTGTCGGACTGCATGGGGGGCCGGTCTTGACCGCCAACGCACACTCACTCGTCGCTGCCCGGGCGCTCGACGCCGTCGACCAGGCCGACGCCGCGCTCGTCGACGCCCACCTGGAGCAGTGCGAGTTCTGCGCCGACGAGCTCGTCCGCCTCTCGGCGGCTACGGAGCATCTCGCGGCGATCGCCGCCGAGCAGCCACCGCCGGGCCTGCGGGCGGACATCCTCGCCGTGATCGGGATGACGCCGCAGTTCCGCCCGCGCGTTCCCACGGACCGGGCCGCGCCACCCACCGGCCGACCTGATCAGACCGGTCAGCACGACGGATCCGCCCGGCTCGGCCAGGCCGGGCTCGGCCGTGCTCGGCCCACCCCCGGTCTGCCCGGCCGGGGTCGGCAGGGCGGCCCCGCCGGGCGGCGCCGACGTCCGGGCGCACGTCACGCGCTGGTCGGGGTCGCCGCCGCCGCCGTCCTCGCGGCGGGAGCCGCCCTGGGGACCGTCACCATCAACCAGCGGGCCGAGCTCGCCGACACACGCGCCCAGGTCACCGACGCCCAGGCCCTCGCGGCCTCCGCGCTCACCGTGGCCGACTCTGCACCGGTCGCCGGGGGCGGCCAGCTGACCATGGCGAACGCCGGCAACCTGGCGGTCGTCTCCGCGCGCGACCTGCCGCCGCTCGATGCCGGGAAGGTCTACCAGCTGTGGCTGCTCGGGCCGGCGGGAGCGCGCTCCGCCGGGCTGACGGCCGGTAACTCCAGGTCCGCCGACTGGGTCGTCGGCAACGTGGGCGACGCGGAGAAGGTCGCGCTCACCGTCGAACCCGCCGGCGGGTCAGCGCAGCCCACCACGGATCCCGTCGGCGCCGTCGCGCTCAAGGCCCACCAGAGCGCTGGACGCAAACAGGGCTAGGCAGCCGGGCCGACAGGCCGGGACGGGATCAGGCGCCTACCGGTGTCGGCTGGAGTTTGAAGATCGTGCGACGGATGTCGTCGATGGTGGAGTCGAGTCCGGTGATGGCCGCGTTCAGGCGGGCCGCGGTCACGTCGCCGACGGCCCGCGTGAGCGACTGCAGGTGCAGGCCGATCGCGAAGAGCCGTTGGATGACGAGATCGTGCAGGTCCCGGGCGATGCGCTCGCGGTCCTCGAAGACCGCGAACCGGGCGCGCTCGCGGTGTGCCTCGGCCAGTTGGAGGGCCAGGGCGGCGTCGTTCGCGAATGCTCCGGCCAGCTCGGGGTCGTTCCCGGCGAACGGGACGCCCTCGGTGCTGTTGCCCAGGACCAGCGCGCCGAGGGGCTTGTCCGCGACGACCAGCGGGATGACCAGCGCCTCGCGAAGCCGCGGATCCGGCGGGATCGGCGGCGCCACCGCCATCGGGCCGTCCGGTCCCTTCGCCGCGGACCCGTCCGGCGGGCCCGCGGCCGCCGCCCGCCCCGACCCCGACCCCGACGCGGGGGCGGGGGCGGGGGCGGTCGGCGATGCTGCCGCGGGGATGTTTCCGCGTGGTTCCGGCCGGGCTTCGGTGGGTCCGGTCAGGGCGACCGGGCCGCTCCAGGCGTCGGTCGCGTCGAGATCACCCACGTGCACGGGACGTCCGGCCAGGAACTCGGGACGGTTCTCGGCCGCGTCGAGTGCGAGCGCGAGGCTGTGCAGGGTTTCCGGGTCGGAGTGGCGGTGGGGGGCCGAGTCGACCTCGGTGGCGACCAGGTTGCCCGCCTCGTCGGGTAGTGCCACGGCGCCGACGTCCGCCGAGGTGACGCCGCGGGCGAGCGAGGCGAGCAGCATGAGGGCCTGCTGGGACTGGCCGGCCACCAGCGCGCCGGCGGTGATCTCCGCGCTGGCCGCCAGCCACGCGCGGCCGCGCTGGGCCTCCTCGTAGAGCTGCCGCGACCGGCGCTCGGCGCGGTCCCGGTCGATCGCCGCGCCGAGGATGTTCGCCACGGACTGGAGGAAGCGTGCCTCCTCCCCGGTGAAGCGGCGCGAACGCGTGCTGGCCGCGGCCAGCACGCCGAACGGTGACCGGGCCGAGCCGATCCGGGCCGCGAGCGCCGCCTGCGCGCCTCCGGCGTCGGACCACCCGCTGCGCAGGTGTGGACGGGTTCCGAGGTCGTTCGCCACGACGGGCTCGTCGACGCCGAGCGCGAGGTGGACGAGTGAGCTCGCTTCGGCCGCCAGCGTGCCGGTCAGGTAGATCGGGCCGGTGCCGAGCTGCGTGGACGCGGTCGGCACCGACGGGTCGGTCAGGCGCGCGAGGTGCCCGGGATCGGACGCACCGGCACCCGGCCCGCCAGCACCACCGGCGGCGCTGGTGGATGAACCGTTGGCGGATCCGTCGGGCAGACCGGCGCGCTCGGGACCGTCGGCCAGGCTCGCCCGGTCGCCGGCGGGTTCGCGGCGGATCACGTCGCAGACGGCGACGTCCAGGGTGGTGGTGACCAGACCGACCGCCTCGACGAGCAGGGTCGGGATGTCGAGATCTGCCAGCGCGCGCTGCCCGAGCCGGGCGAGCCCGGCCTGCTGGCGCTCGGCCCGGCGCAGGTCGGTGATGTCGGACAGGACGAGCGCGGCCATCTCCTCACCGCCCTGGTCGAACGGGATCACCGAGGCGCGCAGCGCCCGGCCGGTGCCCCGCTCGCCCGCCAGCTCGAGGTCGCCGAGCTGTGCCCGACGGGTGCGCAGGGCGAGCGCGACCAGGCCCCAGTCGCCACCGAGGGAGCGTGTCTGCCAGTCAGCGGGGTGCAGCAGCTCGACCAGCCGGTCGAGCGGGTCCCCGGGAAGCAGCTGCGCGCCGACCAGGCGGTCGACGACCGGCGAGCCGCGGCGCAGCCGCAGGTCGCGGTCGTAGACGGCGACGCCCGTCGGCAGCTCTTCGGGATCGGTGCCTGCGGTGATCAGTTCCAGCAGCGTGGCGTGCTCCCCGACCGCCTCGGCGCCGAGCCGGGAGTCGGTGACGTCGAGGATCGTGCCGGTGTTGCCGAGCACCTCACCGGACGGGCCGCGCAGCACGTTCGCGCGGATCTGTACCTGCCGGTAGCCGCCGTGGCGGGTGCGGTAGCGGGTCTCGTGGTGGCAGTGGTCGGCGCCGCCGCGCACCACGCCCATGAACAGCGCGGTCGTGTACTCGACCTCGTCGGGGTGGACGTAGTCGAGGAAGCGGGCGCCCAGGCTCGGGCCGACGTCGTAGCCGGTGAGGGTGGTCCAGGCCCGGTTCAGGTAGGTCCAGCGGCCCTCCGCGTCGGTGCGGAACACCACCTCGCTCAGGCTGTCGAGGAGGTTCGCCGCGGACGTCTCCGCGGCCGCCGCCCGGCCCGGACCGCTGCGTGACCAGGGCCGGGTCGTCGGGTCGGCATGGCTTGTCTCGGACGTCACCGGGCCCCCATCCATCACGGCTGCGATCATCACCCGCGCCCCGGCCGGGGGCACGGGCGATCTTCCTAGGACTGACACCGTACGCGGTGCGGGTGACCGCCGCTGCTGGAACAACATCCTCCCCGGAGCGCTTCGCCGGCCCTCATCCGGGGGACCGTTCCCCCAGCCGCAGCCTTGTATCCGCAACGACTTCGGCAGCTGCCGGCGCAATCCTCGCGCCCGGGCGGGGGACCGCCGGCGGATCCCTGCGGCGCCCGCCGAAAGCCCGATCCGGCGCGGAGAGATCGCTACCGTGGGTTCCGTGGACATGACACCGCTGACGCACGTCGAGGTCGACGGCCACCCCGCGGGCGTGGACGACCTGCGCCACCTCGCCCTGGCCAACGACGGCCACCTCACGACGATGCAGGTCCGGGCCGGCCGGGTCCGGGGGCTGGCACTGCACCTGCGTCGGCTGGACCGCGCCAACCAGGAGCTCTACGGCACCTACCTGGACGGCGGCCTGGTCCGCGACCGGATCCGGCACGCGCTGGCGACCACCCCGGCCCCGCACGGCCCGGCGGAGAGCGGCGACGCGACCGTGCGGACGGTGGTCTTTCCCACCGGAACGGGGTCGGTCTCGATCCTGGTCTCGATCGGCCCGCCGGCCGAGCCCGCCGCCGGCCCGCTGCGGCTGTGCTCGCTGCGCTACCAGCGGCCGTTCCCGCACATCAAGCACGTCGGCAGCTTCGGGCAGATCCACTTCGGCCGGCTGGCCCGCGGGCGCGGCTTCGACGACGCGCTGCTCGTCACCGGGGAGGGCCTGGTCTGCGAGACCACCGTCGCCAACATCGGTTTCGTCACCGCGGCGCCGGCCAGGGTGATCTGGCCGGACGGCCCGTCGCTGGTCGGCGTCACCATGGCGCTGCTCGACGAGCGGCTGCGCCCCGGGGCCACCGCCGAGCCTGTCGCACATCAAGTCCCCGCCGCCGCGGCCGCGGTGACGGCGCCCGACACCGCCACCATCGTGCCCGCCGCCGCGGCCGGAGAGGAGCGCGGCCCGCTCCTCGAGTCCCGACGGGAGCCGGTACGGCTGGCGGACGTCGGCCACTTCCGGGCCGCCTTCGTCGCCAACGCACGGGGGATCGTGCCCGTCGACCGGATCGACACCACACCGGTCCCGGTGAACGAGACGGTGCTGGCCGCGCTGCGCCGCGCCTACGCCTCGGTGCCCTGGGACGAGATCTGACCGTCGGCCGCCGGGCGATGATGGGGGCATGACAGGCAACACGTCCACCGGGGTCGTCGGCTGGCTCGACGCGACCGGCGGGATCAGCGGCGACATGCTCCTCGGTGCCTGCCTGGACGCCGGGGTCGACCTGGCCGTGCTGCGGGCCGCCGTCGCGGCGCTGCGCCTGCCCGACGAGGTGCGGCTGGACGCGCGGACTGTGCAGCGCGGAGGGCTGCGGGCGTCCCAGGTTCTGGTGCGGTGCGCGCCGAGCCCGCACGCGCGCGGGCTCGCCGACATCCTCGGGCTGCTGGATGCCGCCGACCTCGACCCGGTCGTACGGGCCCGGGCCGCGGACGTGTTCCGCGCGCTGGGGGCCGCCGAGGCGCGGGTGCACGGTCGTCCCATCGAGCAGGTGCACTTCCACGAGGTCGGCGCGCTCGACAGCCTGGCGGACGTCGTCGGCGCCGTCGCCGGCCTGCACGCGCTCGGGATCGACCGGCTCGTGTGCAGCCCGATCTCGCTGGGCGGCGGTCGGATCAGCGCGGCGCACGGGGCCATCCCGTTGCCCGGGCCGGCCGTCCTGGAGCTGCTGCGGGCGGCCGGGGCGCCGGCGTCGGGCGGCCCGGTGGAGACCGAGCTGGCGACGCCGACCGGGGTGGCGCTCGCCGTCACGCTCGCCGAGGAGTTCGGTCCGATGCCGCTCATGCGCACCACGTCGATCGGGCTGGGCGCCGGCGGGCGGGATCTCGACGGGCATCCGAACGTGACCCGGCTGGTCGTCGGCCGGGCCGATCTGGCGGGGCCGGCGGCGGCGCACGGGGCCCGCCACGGCGACAGCGTCGTGCTGGAGACGAACGTCGACGACCTGGACCCGCGGCTGTGGCCGTCGACGCTGCGGGCGCTGCTCGCCGGCGGCGCGGCGGACGCCTGGCTGACCCCGATCCTGATGAAGAAGGGCCGGCCCGCGCACGTCCTGTCGGTGCTGTGCGAGCCCGCCGCGGCCGACCGGCTGCGGCAGGTGATCTTCAGCCACACGACGTCGATCGGGGTCCGCGAGCACACGGTGACGAAGTCCGCGCTGGCCCGCCGCGAGCTGCGGGTGGCGGTGGCGGGCGGGGAGGTGCGGGTGAAGATCGCCTCGTCTCGCGGTGCCGTCGTCAACGCCTCGGTGGAGTACGACGACGTGGTCGCGGTGGCGGCGACGGCCGGGCTACCCCCGAAGGTGGTCCTGGACCTGGCCCGGGCGGAGGCCGTGCGGGCCCACTCCCCCGCAGCCCCTGGGAACGAGTTTCCGACGGTCGAGCACCCCGGGGCCCACGGGCACGGCCGGCCGGGTCAGCCGGGCTGACGTCCCGGCGGCTCGCCCGGCCCTGTTGATCCGTCCGAACTGATCACCCGGCCCGGCGGATCGCCGATCGCGAGGTCGGCGATCCGCCGCGGGGCGCCAGGTCAGACGGGGCTCAGCGGTGCTGGCCCGAGGTTCCGTGCTGGCGGGGCTGCGTGGGCCGGCGGCGGGCCGGCCGGGTGCGCGGGCCGTCGTGGGGCCGCGTCCGCACGGCGGCTGCGGGGACGGGAGCGGGAGCCGCGGGCTCCAGATCCATGTCCTCCGGCGCCGCCGGCGCGAGGCGCCCGAAGTCCGGCGCGTGGAAGGGGTGGTTCGTCGGCGGCGGAGGCGCCTGCCGACGCAGCGGCCGTACCGGCTCCGCTGCCGAGAAGAGAGGGAGCGAGATCGTGTCGATGAGAGGTCACGCTTTCGGATGGGGTCGCCGTGACGAACGGCGAGACGGGCAGAAAAAGATCATGAAGTGTCACCGTCGGGCGGACACGCCCTCCGGTGGCGACGCGCCTCTTCGGGGCCGCCTGTGTTCCCGCGCGCGGGAACCGTCCCGCGGCGTGCAGGCGCCTGTTCGCGCCCGCACGGCCTCAGAGGTGGGACATCCCCTCGAACGGGCTCGGTATGCGTTCCTGCCGGGACCCGAAGTCGACGAGGACGGCGGCCGTACCCTCGACCCGGGTTACCCGGCCGAGCCCGTACGCGTCGTGTACGACCCGGTCGCCCTCAGCGAACTGAGGACACGGCGGGATCACGGGAGCCTTGAACGGACTGGTGGGCAGATGGCGTCTGGGCACCGCTGACTGGCTCATCACCGCAAGTATGCAACGGCAGGGCGAGGCAGGCAGCTCGCAGGGTCCGCCACGCGGGCGGTTGACGCTCCGCCGGGGCCATGCCCGGGCCTGACCTGGGGGTACATTGCCGCACCATCCGTCCATTAGCCCCGGCTTACCCGGGATGTACTGACACCGGACGTGATCGTGCAGGCAGTCCGCTGTACTCAACGGTACGCCCCCGCGGGCCGGAGCGTCGAGGACGGGCAGCCGGCCGGGATGCGAGTTGTCACGTCAGCGCATGGACCGGCTGACGCAACTCACTGGCCCCGCCCCCAGCAGGGAGGACTGCGCGGGGGCACCAGCCCGACGCTGCCCACCCGACCCGCCACCCATCACGATCAGTCAATTGCGGTGTGTTGGCGACGGGCCGCCTACCTGCCGCGCGGCGGCCGGTCCCACCACGTTTCGCACGCTCGTGAGCGGCGATCCTGGCGGTGCGGCCAATCCGAGCGAGGTTCCGCCGCATGCCCCAGGGCGGTGGGACACGTCGTCCTGCGCCGAGGAGTTCGCCTGTGAGCACATCCCCATCCACATCCACCACCGGAACGTCCGCCACCGGGCGCGGCGCCGTCGTCGTCGTGGTGGGCGCGTCGGGCAACGTCGGGACGAGCGTCCTGACGGCCCTGGCCCGCTCGCCCGCGATCGCCCGTATCACCGGTGTCGCCCGCAGACCACCTCGCTGGACTGCGGAGAAGACCACCTGGGTGCCGGCCGACGTTGCCCGCGACGACCTGCTCCCCGTGTTCGCCGGCGCCGACGTGGTCATCCATCTCGCGTGGCTGTTCCAACCCACACACGATCCGACGGCGACCTGGCAGGCCAACGTCCTCGGCGGCATCCGGGTGTTCGACGCGGCGGCGCGGGCGGGTGTGCCGGCTCTCGTGTGTGCCTCGTCGGTCGGCGCGTACTCCCCCGGACCGAAGGATCGCACCGTCGACGAGACCTGGCCGACCCACGGCTGGCCAGGCGCGGCCTACACCCGGGAGAAGGCCTACGTCGAGCGTGTCCTCGACGCCTTCGAGCTCGATCATCCGGCGATGCGGGTGGTCCGGCTCCGGCCGGGGTTCGTCTTCAAACGGCGGGCGGCCAGCCGGCAACGCCGCCCGTTCGCGGGGCCGCTCCTGCCCGGCGGGCTGGTTCGGGCCGCCACGGTACCCGTGGTTCCCGATCTCGCCGGGCTGAGATTCCAGGTCGTCCATTCCGAGGACGTGGGCGAGGCCTACCGGCTCGCCGCCGAGCGGACCGTTCGCGGGGCCTTCAACATCGCGGCCGAGCCCGTGGTCGACAGCCGGACCCTCGCCGAGGCCCTCAGCGCCCGCGCCGTACGGGTACCGGCGGGGGCGGCCCGCGCCGCGCTCGCGGCGGCCTGGCGCCTGCATCTGGTGCCTGCCACCCCAGGGCTTCTCGACGCCGTCCTGCACCTGCCCCTCATGGACACCACCCGCGCCAGGACGGAACTGGGCTGGACGCCCCGGCACGACTCCCACGCCGCCCTCCGCAGCCTCCTCACGGGGCTGCGGGAAGGCGCCGGAGGGGACACCGCCGCCCTCGCACCAGACACCCCCGCGGGCCGTCTGCGGGAGATCCGTACCGGCGTGGGCAGGCACGCCTGACAAGCCGACCACGCGCCGGGAGGGCTGGATACCGGCACGGAGGAGAGGATTTGCGGGCGCCGCAGCGGCTAAGCATCGGTCATGGCTGCGATCTGGAGACGGCACCGGCGGGATGAGGAGCCGGACCGGCTTCACGAGCTGCGTCCGCGTTCCTGGTTCGCGGTGCTGCGGCGCACGGTCAAGGAGTTCAAGGACGACGAGCTGCCGGACCGGGCGGCCGCGCTCACCTACTACGGTGTTCTGGCGATCTTCCCGGCGCTGCTGGTCCTGGTGTCGCTGCTCGGCGTGGTCGGGAGGTCCGCGACCGACAGCATCCTGACCAACATGGAACAGCTCACTCCCGGGTCCGCCAGGGACATCCTGCGGAACGCGGTGAACGGCATCCGCGACACGGCCGGCGCCGGTGGGATCCTGGCCGTCGTCGGCCTGGCCGGTGCCCTGTGGTCCGCCTCCGGTTACATCGCCGCGTTCATCCGCGCCGCGAACGTCGTCTACGACATTCCCGAAGGGCGTCCGGCGTGGAAGGTCCTGCCGTTGAGACTGGCCGTGACGGTGATGCTCATGGTGCTGCTCGCGGCGAGCGCGGTCATCGTCGTGTTCTCCGGCGGCCTCGCCGACCAGGCGGGGAAGGCGCTCGCCCTGGGCAGCGCGGCACTGACGGCCTGGTCCTACGCGAAGTGGCCGGTACTCGTCCTGCTCGTGATCCTCATGATCGCCCTGCTGTACTGGTCCGCGCCCAACGTGCGGGTGCGCGGCTTCCGCTGGCTGACGCCGGGCAGTGCCCTGGCCGTCGTCATCTGGCTCGCGGCGTCCGGGGGCTTCGCGTTGTACGTCGCGAACTTCGGCTCCTACAACAAGACCTACGGAACCCTCGCCGGAGTCATCATCTTCCTGGTCTGGCTATGGCTGTCCAACCTGGCGATCCTGCTCGGCCTGGAGTTCGACGCCGAGATCGCCCGGGAACGCGCCGTCGCCGGCGGCCTGCCCGCGGACGAGGAGCCGTACGCCGAACCCCGCGACACCCACACCTGGCCCCACCGGCCACGCCGCTCCCGCCGACACGTCGGTCAGCGAACCACCTGACGGAGCCGACGGCGACGAGTGCCACGCCGCGACCCGGTAGCAATGCCCACCCGGCCAGGGCAGGCCGAGCGCGAGGGTGCCGCCCAGCCCTGATCCTCGGGAGCCCGCCATCGAGGTGATCCCGAGCCCGGCCGCGAGCTGGGTGTGGGTGAGCCCGAAGCGCAGGTGCGCCGGCACCAGCAGGGCCTGTCGATCTGCCTGTCAGGGGGTCTCGGCGGGCGGTGGCTAGCTGGTTGTCAGTTGGCGTGATTGCTGGTTGAGCCGCTGGGCTTCGGCGAGTTGGTCTTCGAGGATGACGATGCGGCAGGCGGCGTCGATCGCGGTGCCCTGATCGACGAGTTCACGGACGCGGGCGGCG